>NZ_DALZQC010000004.1:0-66196 GCF_032017145.1 Brevundimonas sp. | reverse complement strand
CGCCGTGCCGGTTACTGCCGGCGATCTCAGCAGCCGCCTTTTTCAACGAAATCGGCGGACTGTGGATTTTGGGTGCGGCGTCGCCGGCGAGGGCCTTGATCGCGACCAAGGCGGGACAGAGGTTGAACGCGACCCTGCCGGACGGTTCGGAAGTGACGCTGGCGCCCCTGACGCGGCTGAGGCTGGATTTCGTCGGTGGGCGTCGTGCGGCGGTTCTGGAACAGGGGCAGATCTATCTGAACCTCGTGGCGGGCGACCGACCTTTCGTGTTGCGCGCGGGTGATCGGGTGCTGACGGCGGACAGCGGTCGGTTCCAGCTGAGCCTGTCGAGCGACCGGCCCGAGGTGGTGGTGGAGCAGGGCGGACTGACGGTCCGCGAGCGTCGGGGTGACAAGACATCGGTTCATGTCGGCGCGGGTCAGAAGGCGCATGCGACGGCGGCGGGCCTCAGCGTGATCGCGGCCGATGTAGAGGCCGAGACGGCCTGGCGCGATGGCCGTCTTGTGGTGCGCGACCGACCGCTGAGCGAGGTCGTCGCCGCCTTCAACCGCTATTCCGCCGAGCGCCTGTCGATTGAGGACGATGAGGCCGGCGCCAGGCACATCTCCGGCTCGTTCCGCTACGACGGGGCGCGCGAATTCGCCCTTGCCCTGGCGACGGGTTTCGACCTTTCGGTCAAGCGGAGCGCGGGTGGCGTGTGGCGCATCCGATCCTCTGAAGGATCGGCAAAGGTTCGATGAAATTTGCAAGACAGGGTGTGGGGTCAGGGGGGCGCTTCCGTTCCTGAGAGCGAGCCGGCCGGGGGCCGGTCGCTAGATTTCAGGGGCTTCCAATGACCATGTCCTCGCCATTCTCGGGCGCTTTGAAACGCGGGCTGCTGGCCTGCAGCGCCTTGGCCGTTTTAGCCGCCGCGTCTCCGGCGCTGGCCCAGACCTCTACGGCGCGGCCGATCGCCTTCGCGATCGAAAGCCAGTCGCTGGAGACTGCCCTGACCGGGTTCGCACGGGCCGCCGACGTCCAGGTGGTCTTCACGCCCGAACTGGTGCGCGGCAAACGCGGCGGGCGCGTCGTCGGCGTGATGGCGCCTGCGGAGGCCTTGCGCCAGATTCTGGCCGGTTCGGGCCTGGTCGCCGCGCAGGTCGGCGAGCGCACCTTTTCTGTTTCGCAAGCCGGTCACGCCTCCACGGACGCCGCCACCCTCGACGAGGTGATCGTCACCGCCCAGAAGCGCGCGCAGCGTATTCAGGACGTGCCCCTGGCCGTGACCGTGATCGACGGCGACGATGCGGCGCGGCGCGGCATCGACAGCGTCACCGGCCTGGTGGACGAGGTCCCGGGCGTCTCGGTCAACTACGCCTTCGGGGGCACCAACTACGGCCTGATCAGCATCCGGGGCATCGGCGGCGCCGACGACTACAAGCCCAACGGCAATCCCTCTGTCGCCCTGCACGTGGACGGGGTCTATCAGACGTCTAACGCCTATCTGGGCATGCCCTTGTTCGACCTGGACCGGGTCGAGATCCTGAAGGGGCCGCAGGGCACCCTGTATGGCCGCTGCAGGCGACCACGCGACTGGCCAATGACACCAACGGCCGGGCCAATGTGGGCGAGGCCGAGAGCCAGGGCATAGAGTTCGCGATCAACGCCGTTCTGTTCGAGACCGCGAACCAGACGCTGGACGTCGATCTGGCCGCCGCCTTCCTGGACACCGAAATCCTGTCGTTCAGCTCGGCCCGCGTCGCCGAGGTGCTGCAAACGGTCGGCGATCCGCTGCCGGGCGCGCCGGACGTGACGGCGACCCTGGCGCTGAAGCATGGTCTGGTTCTGGACAACGGATGGCGGCTGGATTCGCGCCTGTCCGTTTCGCATCACGGCGAGGAATCCAATCGCCTGAATGCGACGCCGGGCAATACGGCCAAGGCCTACACCCTGTTGAACGCCAGGGTCGAGCTGGAGACGGCGGCGAACTGGTCGGTCTATGCCTATGGCCGCAACATCACCGACGAGGTCTATTTCCCGGAGCTGAACGGCGCATCGCGTCTGGTCGGCGCGCCGGCGACCTACGGCGTGGGGCTGCGTTACAGCTTCTGACGCCGCAGCGCGCCGCCGCCCGGATCCCCTCGGGCGGCGGCGCGACAAGGGCCGACAGCGCCCCGTTGGAATGCGGGCGACGCCGTCCATCCAGCCGAAGCTGTTCTGAACATCTATTCGCCGCCGCCGTGGGGCTGCTTGCCGGTCTGGTCATAGACGGAGCAAGGCGGTCGGCATGCTGGGCGTCAAGCGCCATGCGGCCATCGCATTCTCCGAACCGCTTTCGGATCGCTTGAGGTCGGTGCAAGGCGGGGCCTGCACCCCCGGCTTTTATGTTTCCTTTACGCCGAGGCGGGGAATCCACATCGCCCCGTTACGGCCGCCCATGATCTCTTCACGCTTCATCTGAGCGTGAGGAGGCCGGCTTGGCCGATGTGATCTTTCTGGCGACAGGGGCAGGGGCGTTCATCGTCTTTGCGGCACTGGCCGTTGCGTTGAAACGGGTATGACGATGATCGCCATGCTCTGGGGGGCGGGGGCGGTGGTCGTCGCCGTCTATATGGTCGCGGCCCTGCTGCGGCCCGAGCGGTTCTGACGGACCGGGACGAAACTCATGAACATTCAAGGATGGGGCGAGATCGCCCTGACCCTTGGGCTGGCCGTTCTGCTCGGCTGGCCCATCGGCGTTTACATGTCGCGCGTCTGGAACGGCGAACGGACCTGGCTCGATCCGGTACTGAAGCCGGTGGAGGCCGTCTTCTATGGCGCGGCGGGCGTCGATCCGAAGCGCAGCCAAGGGTGGCTGGGTTATGCCGGGGCGCTGCTGGCCTTCAACCTGGCGGGCTTTGTGCTGCTGTATGCGATCCTGCGGCTGCAGGGCATGCTGCCGATGAACCCGCAGGGCTTCGCGGGCGTCTCGCCGCACCTGGCCTTCAACACCGCCGTCAGCTTCGTGACCAACACCAACTGGCAGAGCTATGGCGGGGAGGCGACGATGTCGACCTTTACGCAGATGGTCGGCCTGACGGTGCAGAACTTCGTCTCGGCCGCCACCGGGGCGACCATCGCCACCGCCCTGGCGCGGGCTTTCGTGGCCCATCGCGGCGAGGGGGTCGGCAACTTCTGGGCCGATCTGACACGGACCACCCTCTATGTCCTCTTGCCCGCCGCCTTGATCCTGGCGGTCGCCCTGGCGGGGCTGGGCGTGGTTCAGAGCCTGGCGGCCAATGTCCACGCCGTCGGGGTCGAGGGCGGGGCGCAGACCCTGCCGCTGTTCCCGGCGGCCAGCCAGGTGGCGATCAAACAACTGGGCATCAACGGCGGCGGCGTCTTCAACACCAATGGCGCCCATCCGTTCGAGAACCCGAACGCCATGACCAACCTGCTGACCGCCGTGGCGATCAACGTCATGGGCTGGGCCGCCTTCTTCGCCTTTGGCCGCACGGCGCTGGCGGGACGCGACATCAGGGCGCTGGCGACGGCGGCGCTGATCCTGCTGAGCGTCTCCTCGGCCGCCATGTATGTGATCGAGACGCAAGCGCCGCCGTCCCTGGTCGCGGCCCATGTGGACGCCTCGGTCAACATGGAAGGCAAGGAGGTCCGCTTCGGCGCCCCCGCCTCGACCGTCTGGTCCGTCGTGACGACCGGCGCCTCCAACGGCTCGGTCAACGCCATGCACGCCAGCTTCATGCCCCTGGGCGGCGGGCTGCAGATGTTCCTGATGCAGTTGGGCGAGATTCTGCCCGGCGGCGTCGGCTCGGGCATCGCCATCATGGTGGTCATGGCCCTGCTGTCGGTCTTCGTCGCCGGTCTGATGGTCGGTCGCACGCCGGAGTATCTGGGCAAGAAGATCGAGGCGCGCGAAATCCAGTTCGCCATGATCGCGGTGCTGATCCTGCCGCTGGCCATACTGGGCTTCACGGCGATCGCGGCCGTCTTCCCCACCGCCCTGGCCGGTCTGCTGAACAAGGGACCGCACGGCCTGTCGGAGATGCTTTACGCCTACACCTCGGCGGCGGCGAACAATGGGTCGGCCTTCGCGGGCCTGAGCGCCAATACGCCGTGGTGGAACACGACCCTGGGCCTGGCCATGCTGTTCGGGCGGTTCATTCCGGCCGTCGCCGTCCTGGCCATCGCCGGCAGCCTGGTCGCCAAGCCCAAGCTGGCGCCCAGCGTCGGCGCCCTGCCCACCGACAGCGGCCTGTTCATCGGCCTGTTGATCGGCGTGATCCTCATCCTCGGCGGACTGCAGTTCCTGCCCGCCCTCGCGCTGGGACCGATCGTAGAGCACTTCCAGGTGCTGGCGGCGGTCGCCGGCGCCTGATCCCCCGGACATCCTGACATGACACAACTCACTCTCGATCCCCGCGAGGGCGGCCGTGCGTCGCCCCTCGCGGGCGGGCTCTCCGGGGCGATGATCGGTCGCGCCGTGGGCGATGCGGTGGTCAAGCTGAACCCCGTCAAACTGATCAAGAACCCGGTCATCTTCACCACCTGGATCGTGGCGCTGCTGTCCACCATCTCGGCGGCGGCGGCCATCGCGGGCGGACAGTCGGCCGGATTTGCGGTGCAACTGGCCCTGTGGCTGTGGGCCACGGTCCTGTTCGCCAATGTCGCCGAGAGCGTCGCCGAGGGGCGGGGCAAGGCGGCGGCGAATTCCTTGCGCGCCACCCGCGTCACGACCAAGGCCAAGCTGATCGTCGACCCCGCGACCGGCACGGTGGTCCCGACCAATGCGTCGGAGCTTGAGGTCGGCTCGATCATCCTGGTCGAGGCCGGGGATGTGATCGCCTCGGACGGCGAGATCATCGAGGGTGTCGCCTCGGTCAACGAGGCCGCCATCACCGGCGAAAGCGCCCCGGTGATCCGCGAAAGCGGCGGCGACCGCTCGGCCGTGACCGGCGGCACCACTGTCGTCTCGGACTGGATCAAGGTGCGCATCACCGCAAAGCCCGGCTCGACCTTCCTGGACCGCATGATCGCCATGGTCGAGGGCGCGGATCGCAGGAAGACGCCGAACGAACTGGCCCTGGCCGTGCTGCTGGCCGGCCTGACCGTGATCTTCCTGATCGCGGTCGTGACCCTGGTGGGCCTGGGCGCCTATTCGGGCGTCGATCTGGACCCGATGGTCCTGGGCGCCCTGTTCATCACCCTGATCCCGACCACGATCGGGGGGCTGCTGTCCGCCGTCGGCATCGCGGGCATGGACCGGCTGTTGAAGGTGAACGTCCTGGCGACTTCGGGCCGCGCGGTTGAGGCGGCGGGCGACGTGGACACCCTGCTGCTCGACAAGACCGGCACCATCACCTTCGGCAACCGCATGGCGACCGAGGTCATTCCGGTTCCGGGCGTCCGTCCCGAGGCCGCCCTGGCCGCCGCCGTCATGGCGTCCCTGGCCGACGAGACGCCGGAAGGCCGCTCCATCGTCGAACTGGGCCGCAATGTGGGCGTCTCTGTCGATCAGCCGGTCGGCGCCGTCGCCATCCCCTTCACCGCCGTCACCCGTCAGTCGGGCCTGGACGTCAGCGAGGACAGTTGGAGGAAAGGGGCGGTCGATGCGGTGCTGAAGGATCTGAACCTGACCGACGGCGCCGCTCCGGCCGAGTTCCGTCAGGCGGTGGACCGGATCGCCCGCTCGGGCGGCACGCCCCTGGCCGTCACACAGAACGGCACCCTGGTCGGCGTCATCCACCTGAAGGACGTGGTCAAACCGGGGGTGAAGGCGCGTTTCGCCGACCTGCGCCGGATGGGGCTGCGCACCATCATGATCACCGGCGACAATCCGGTCACGGCGGCGGCCATCGCTTCGGAAGCCGGGGTGGACGACTTCTTGGCGGAGGCCACGCCCGAGGACAAGATGCGCCTGATCAAGGCCGAACAGGCAAAGGGCCGTCTGGTCGCCATGTGCGGCGACGGCGCCAATGACGCCCCCGCCCTGGCTCAGGCCGATGTCGGCGTGGCCATGCAGACCGGGGCCCAGGCTGCGCGCGAGGCCGGCAATATGGTCGATCTGGACAGCGACCCGACCAAGGTCATCGAGATCGTCGAGGTCGGCAAGCAACTGCTGATCACGCGCGGCGCCCTGACCACCTTCTCGGTCGCCAACGACGTGGCCAAATATTTCGCCATCATTCCGGCGATGTTCGTCGTGGCCCTGCCGTCGCTGGGCGCGCTGAACATCATGCGGCTGCACAGCCCCGAGAGCGCCATCCTGTCGGCGGTCATCTTCAACGCCCTGGTCATCGTCGCCCTGATCCCGCTGGCGCTGAAGGGCGTCAGATACCGGGCTATCGGCGCCGGCGCCCTGCTGGGTCGCAACCTGCTGATCTACGGCCTGGGCGGCCTGATCGCGCCCTTCGTCGGCATCAAGCTGATCGACCTTATCATCTCCGCGCTCGGCCTGGCCTGATGCGCGTTTCCAAGGACATCCTCATGCGTAAATCTCTCTCCAAGGCCTCGGGCCGCAACGACGCCTGGTTCGTCGCCGCCTGCATCCTGGTCCTTTCCGGCCTTGGCCTGTGCAGCGAAGCCAGGGCGCAGGACATGTCGGCAAACGTCGCCGTCACCTCCGACTACGTTTTCCGCGGCGTCAGCCAGACCCGGGAAAGGCCCGCGATATCGGCGGGCGTCGATCTGACGAACGAACGATTCTACGCCGGCGCCTGGGCCTCCAACGTCGATTTCGGCGACAGCACGGACGCAGAGGTCGATCTCTACGCCGGATATCGTCCCGAGGTCGCCGGCTATGCGCTGGACTTCGGCCTGGTCGGCTATCTCTACCCCGGCCAGCCCGAGGGCGCGGACTATGACTATGTCGAGTTGAAGGCCGCCGCATCGCGCACCGCCGGCCCCGCAACCGTGGGCGCCGCCGTCTATTATTCGCCGGACTTCTTCGGGGTGGCCGAGGATCAGGCGACCTATGCCGAGATCAACGGCGCCGTCCGCCCCGCCGACAAGTGGACGATATCCGGCGCGGTCGGTCGTCAGTGGCTGTCTTCGGACCTGGACTATACGACCTGGAACCTGGGCGCGGCCTATCAGCTGACCCGCAATCTGGCGCTGGATGTACGCTATCACGACACCGATCAGCACGGCTTCGCCGACGGCTATGGCGCGCGCGCCGCAGCCACGCTGAAAGCCGCCTTCTGAGGCGACGATCATGGTCAATCAACTTCGCCCGGCCGTCGTCATGATGGCCCTGTTCACCCTGCTGCTGGGCCTGGCCTATCCGCTGGCCGTCACCGGGATCGCGCAGGCCGTCTTCCCCAATCAGGCCGAAGGCAGCCTGGTGCGAGACGCCCGAGGCCAGGTCGTCGGCTCGGCCTTGATCGGTCAGCCCTTCGCGGGCGCCACCTATCTGCACCCCCGTCCCTCGGCGGCGGGCAAGGGCTATGACGCCGCCGCCTCGTCCGGCTCGAACCTGGGACCGCTGAACCCGGACCTGGCCGTCCGCGTCGCCGAAAGCGCCAGGGCGATCCGCGCCGAGGACGGTCCGGGGATCATCCCCGCCGATGCGGTGACGACCTCGGGTTCGGGCCTCGACCCGGACGTGTCCCCGGCCTACGCTCGGCTCCAGGCCGCGCGGATCGCCCGCGCCAGAGGCGTTCCCGTGCACCAGGTCCAGGGCATCATCGACGCGCACATCGAGGGGGCCTTCCTGGGCTTCATCGGCCAGCCGCACGTCAATGTCCTGATGACCAACCGCGCGCTGGACGCCCGTTTCGGGGCGGAGGGCTGATTGCCCGAACCGGCGCCTGAAACGCCCGCGACTTCAGCCGTTCCGCGCCGCAAGCGCGGGCGGCTGAAGGTGTTTCTGGGCATGTCGCCCGGCGTGGGCAAAACCTATGAGATGCTGCGCGCCGCGCGCCGCCGAAAGGCCGAGGGGCTGGATGTCGTCGTCGGCGTGGTCGAGACCCACGGCCGCAAGGAGACGATGAGCCTGCTGCGCGGGCTGGACGTCATGCCCCGCGCACCCATCGAACACCGCGACCGCGCCCTGATGGAGTTCGATCTGGACGGCGCTCTCGCGCGGCGGCCCGAACTGCTGCTGGTCGACGAATACGCCCATTCCAACGCGCCCGGTTCGCGCCATCCCAAGCGGTGGCAGGACGTGGAGGAACTGCGCGACGCTGGGATCGACGTCTGGACGACGCTGAACATCCAGCATCTGGAAAGCCTGTCCGACGTCATCCTGCGCATCACCGGCGTTCGCCAGCGCGAGGCCGTGCCCGACAGCGTCCTCACCGGAGCCGACGACATCGAGTTCATCGACATCACGCCTGAGGATCTGCGGGCGCGCCTGGCCGAGGGCAAGGTCTATGTGCCTGAGACGGCGCGCGTGGCGTCGGAGAACTTCTTCAGGATCGAGAACCTGACGGCCCTGCGCGAACTGGCTCTGCGCCGGGCGGCCCAGACAGTGGACGACCAACTGCTGTCGCATCTGCGCGAGCGGGGCGTGTCGGGGCCGTGGGCGGCGAACGAGCGCATCCTGGTGCTGGTCGGCGGGGACGCCATGACCGCTTCCCTGGTGCGGACCGGGCGGCGGATGTCGGACATGATGATGGACGCCCCTTGGTCCGTGGCCCACGTCGAACGACCCAGCGGATCGCGCGCCGACGCCCGGTCGGCGGAGCGGCTGTCTGAGGCCTTCAAGCTGGCGGAGCAACTGGGCGGGCGGCCCGTGACCATCAGCGGCGACGATGTGGTGCGCGCCGTGCTGGATCACGCGCATCGCAACAACGTCACCCAGATCGTCATCGGCAAAACGCGCGGCGGGCGGTTCAGCGAATGGACCGGCCGGGCGCTGGCGACCGAACTGCTGCGCAAGGCGCAAGGGGTCGCCGTCCACGTCGTGACCGAGGGCGACCTGACCGCGCCCGAACCGGCGACACGGTCGGGTGTCCGGGCGGCGCTGGACTGGCGCGGCTATCCGGTCGGCGCGGCCTTCGTCCTGGCGGCGACAGGGGCGGCCCTCTTGCTGGACGCCCGGTTCGAGCGGGTCGATCTGGGCGTCATCTATCTGGCGGCGGTGGTGGCGGCAGGGGTGCTGAACGGGCTCAGGCCCGCTCTGGCGGCGGCGACTCTGGCCTTCCTGACCTACAACTTCCTGTTCCTCCAGCCGCGCTACAGCTTCCTGATCGGTTCGCCGACGGACGTCCTGACCCTTATCCTGTTCTGGGGCGTGGCCCTGGGCACGGGCGCCCTGGCGGGACGGGTGCGCGAACAGGCCAGAGCGGCCCAGCGGCGTGCCGCCGCCGTCTCGGCCCTGCTGGCCGCCAGCCAGACCTTGTCGGCCGGCCAGGATCGCGCCGTCACGGCCCGCAGCCTGGCCGAACAGGCCTCGGCCGCCGCCGGCGCGGGCGCCGTCGTTCTTCTGCCCGACGGCGAGGACATCGTTCTGACCGGAGCCAGCCCCGACGGCGTGACCCTGGCCCCCGACGCCATGGCCGCCGCCCGCTGGGCCTGGACCCACGGCGAGGTCGCGGGCCACGGCACCGGCACCCTGCCGCAGACCTGTTGGCGGTTTCAGCCTCTTCAGGGCGTGCGCGCCCGGGCGGGCGTGGCGGGCATAGATGCGTCCGCCGTGGCGGCGGGCTCGGACGAGGAACGTCTGGCCATGGCCCTGCTGGACCAGGGCGCCGTGGCGCTGGAGCGGGCCGATCTGGCAGGTCAGGCGCTGGAGACCGAGACCCTGCGCCGCGCCGATCGTTTCCGCGCCGCCCTGATGAACTCGGTCAGCCACGATCTGCGCACCCCCCTGTCCACCGTCCTGGGCTCGGCGACGACCCTGATCGACTATGGCGCGACCCTGAAGCCCGAGGTCCGCGAAGACCTGCTGCTCAGCATCCGCGAAGAGGCCGAACGTCTGTCGCGCTATGTCGGGGATCTGCTGGACATGACGCGGCTGGATGGCGGGGGGCTGAACGTCCGCACCGACTGGACCGATGTGCGCGACATCCTGAATGCGGCCGCCGACCGGGTGTCGCGCCGCCTGAGCCGGCGCAGAGTCACGCGCGACTTTCCGGCCCAGCTCAGTCTGGTCGAGGCCGATCCGGGCCTGCTGGAACAGGCGGTGGTCAATATTCTTGAGAACGCCATCGCCTACAGTCCCGATGACACCACCATCGAACTGGCGGCCTATGAGGATCGCGGCGCCGTCGTCATCTCCATCGAGGATCAGGGGAACGGCATCCCGACCGCCGAGCTGGAACGGGTGTTCGACAAGTTCCGCCGCATGGAGGAGCCGACCGACCGCGCGAAAGGGGCGGGCCTGGGCCTGGCCATCGCAAAGGGCTTCGTCGAGGCGATGCGCGGCCGCATCGCCGCCGCCAGCCCGATCCAGGACGACGCCGACGGCAAACGCGGCGCCCGCATCCTGATCCGCCTGCCCAAATCCATCGCCACCCACCCGGATCTACTCTGATGTCCGCCGTTCGCCCCCAGGTTCTGGTCATCGACGACGAACCCCAGATCCACCGTTTCCTGGCACCCGCCCTGAACGCCGCCGGCTACGAGCCCCGCCGCGCCGACAGCGGCCAGGAGGGCCTGCGCGCCATCGCCTTGTGGAGCCCCGACGCCGTGGTTCTGGACCTGGGACTGCCCGATATGGACGGCAAGGATGTGCTGACCCGCGCGCGTGAGTTCTATCCGGGGCCGATCATCGTCTTGTCCGCCCGTGACCGCGAGGCCGAGAAGATCACGGCCCTGGACCTGGGCGCCAACGACTATGTCGAAAAGCCGTTCGGCGTGGGCGAACTGCTGGCCCGCATCCGCGCGGGTCTGCGCCAGGGCGCGCTGACGCCGATCGTGGGCGGCGTGGTCACGGCGGGCGATATGGTGATCGACCTGGACCGTCGCATCGTCGCCCGCGCGGGCGAGCGGGTGAAGCTGCGCCCCAAGGAATACGAGGTCCTGGCCTATCTGGCCCGCAACGCCGGCAAGGTGCTGGGTCACGTCGATCTGCTGAAGGCCATATGGGGCGCCGGCCATGCCGACGACGTCCAGTATCTGCGCGTCGTCGTCGGTCAGCTGCGGCACAAGCTGGAGGCGGACCCGGCCCAGCCAGTCATGCTCGTGACCGAGCCCGGCATCGGCTATCGGCTGGTTGTCTAAACCGCTCCGTCTTCCTGCGGCATGCCCTGGGGCACGATGGTCTTGATGATGGAGGCGTCCAGGTCTTCGAAGGCGTGCAGGCCGATGGTGTCGTACAGTTCCTGGCGGGTCTGCATGCGGTCGACGTATTTGTGCGTGCCGCCATTGGTCTTGATCGAGGCGTAGAGTTCGGCCTGGGCCTTGTTGGCGACGCGCAGGGACGACACGGGCCAAATCACCATCTTGTAGCCCATCTGCTCGAACTCGGCGGCCGTGTAGAAGGGCGTCTTGCCGAACTCGGTCATATTGGCCAGCAGGGGGACGCCGGGCATGGCCTTGGCGAACTTCTCGAACATCTCGCGGGTGTTGAGCGCTTCCGGGAAGATGCAGTCGGCGCCGGCGTCAACATACATCCTGGCGCGGTCGACGGCGGCGTCGAAGCCTTCCACGCCGGCTGCGTCGGTGCGGGCCATGATGACGATGTCGCGGCTGGCCTTCCTGGCGGCGGCGACCTTGGCGGCCATATCCAGGGCGGGAACCAGGGCCTTGCCGTTCAGGTGGCCGCACTTCTTGGGCAGGATCTGGTCCTCCAGATGTACGGCCCCGGCGCCCGCCTCCTCGAACGTCCGCACCATGTGCATGACGTTCAGCGCCTCGCCATAGCCGGTGTCGCCGTCCACCAGCAGGGGAAGGCCGGACGCCCGGGCGATCTGGCGGATGAAGAAGGCGACTTCGTCCACCGTGATGATGCCAAGGTCCGGCAGGCCCATGGAGGCCGTCATCGCCGCGCCCGACAGATAGACCCCGTCGAAGCCGGCGTTCCGGGCCTGGATGGCCGCCTGGCCGTTGTGGGCGCCGGGCAACTGCCAGATTCCTTCGCGGGCCAGGGCGGCGCGGAAACGCTTGCCGGCGGATTCGGTCGGCAGGTCGGCGGCGACGAGATAGGGCATGGAGGCTCCGTAGGCTTTCAGGCGGTCTTAGGCGCGTTCGGCCAGAGGCGCGAACGTCAGGTTTTCCGGGCCGGTATAGTTAGCCGAGGGGCGGATGATCTTGTTGTCGGTGCGTTGCTCGATCACATGGGCGGCCCAGCCCGTGGTGCGCGAGATGACGAACAGGGGCGTGAACATCGCCGTCGGCACGCCCATCATGTGGTAGGAGACGGCCGAGAACCAGTCCAGGTTCGGGAACATCTTCTTCTCGTCCATCATGACGCTCTCGATGCGTTCGGCGATGTCGTACATCCGGGTCGAGCCGGCCTCGTCCGACAGGGTCTTGGCGACACGTTTGATGACGACATTGCGGGGGTCGCTGATCGTATAGACGGGGTGGCCGAAGCCGATGATGACCTCTTTCGCCTCCATGCGACGGCGAATGTCGGCCTCGGCCTCGTCGGCGTCGGCGTAGCGTTTCTGGATTTCGAAGGCGACTTCATTGGCGCCGCCGTGCTTGGGACCGCGCAGGGCGCCGATGGCCCCGGCGATGGCCGAGAACATGTCCGAGCCCGTCCCGGCGATGACGCGGGCGGTGAAGGTCGAGGCGTTGAACTCATGCTCGGCGTACAGGATCAGCGAGGTGTGCATGGCCCGCACCCAGCTGTCGGACGGCGCCGTTCCATGCAGCAGATGCAGGAAATGGCCGCCAATGGAATCGTCGTCGGTCTCCACCTCGATGCGGCGTCCGTTCTGGCTGAAGTGGTGCCAGTAGAGCAGCATCGAACCCAGGGAGGCGATCAGCCGGTCGGCGATGTCGCGGGCGCCGGGGTGGTTGTGGTCGTGCGCCTCGGGCAGGGCGCAGCCCAGGGCCGAAACGCCCGTCCGCATCACGTCCATCGGGTGGGCCGCCGCCGGAACCGTCTCCAGCGCCGACTTCACGGCGGCGGGCAGGCCGCGCAGGGCCTTGAGCTTGGCCTTGTAGGCCTTGAGCTGAGCGGCGGTCGGCAGGGCGCCGTGGATCAGCAGATGGGCGATTTCCTCGAACTCGCTGGTCTCGGCGAAGTCCAAGATGTCATAGCCCCGATAATGCAGGTCGTTGCCCGAGCGACCGACGGTGCACAGGGCGGTGTTGCCCGCCAGGACGCCGGACAGGGCGACGGACTTCTTCGGCTTCACGCCAGGAGCGGCGGCGACTTCGGACATGGATTTCCTCGAAAAGCTTATTGGGCGGCCACGAAGACCGGGGCGCCGGAGCAGGGGTGAAGGGTGATCGGGCGCGGACGGCCTTCGGCGTCGACGGCGACCATTTCGAAGCGGCCGTTCAGCGCCGGGCGTCGCGCGCCGGTGGACAGGGTTTCGGCCACGCCCTCGACCTCCACGGTCAGGGACGTGCGACCGACACGGATCACGCGCGCCACCATGTCCAGCAGTTCGCCGACGCGGACGGGCGTGTGAAAATCGGTGGCTTCGGACCGCGCCATCACGACGTCGTTGCGGGCGCGGCGGCTGGCGGCGACGAAGGCGGCCTTGCTCAGCAGCGCAAGGGCCGAACCGGCGAACAGCGCGCCATAGTGATTGGCCTGTTCCGGGAAGACCATTTCGGCGAACCGGGTCTCGTCAGGGGGAAGCGGCGTCGGCGACGACATGGGGGCCTCGGACAGCGGATCATCCGCAAGGCCCTTGAATATTCACGCTTCGATCGATCTCAGAAGGACTGAAAGAGCGGAAATCAGTGAAGGCGATGCTGCAAATCCGCGAAAGCTGCAAACCTGGATGTGTCCGCAAAGTTTGCTGATTTGCAGGGCGGCGTTCACAAATCTCCGCCCTTTCAGGCGTTCCGAAGCCCCCGTCGCGGGTCGATAATGACGCGATGAAGATCAGGGGAACTCGGCTCAAATGAATGAAGCCTATCGTCGCCGACTGCTCGGTACGTCGCTCGACTATTTCGATGTGCGCGCGGCGGTTCACGCCATTCAGCCGGGAGCCTATGACCGTCTGCCCTATGTGTCGCGGGTGCTGGCCGAGCAGCTGGTGCGTCATTGCGACCCCGCCTCGCGCGACGAGGCGCTGAGGCAGATCGTCGAGCGCAAGCGCGATCTGGACTTTCCCTGGTATCCGGCGCGCGTCGTCTGCCACGACATTCTGGGCCAGACGGCCCTGGTCGATCTGGCGGGACTGCGTGACGCCATCGCCGAGCAGGGCGGGGATCCGGCCAAGGTCAATCCGGTCGTGCCGACCCAGCTGATCGTCGACCACTCCCTGGCGGTCGAGGCGCCGGGGTTCGATCCCGAGGCCTTCGCCAAGAACCGCGCCATCGAGGATCGCCGCAACGAGGACCGGTTCCACTTCATCGAATGGACCAAGCGGGCCTTCGAGAATGTGGACGTCATTCCCGCCGGCAACGGCATCATGCACCAGATCAATCTGGAGAAGATGTCTCCGGTCGTGCAGGTGCGCGATGGGCTCGCCTTCCCCGACACATGCGTCGGCACCGACAGCCATACGCCGCACGTCGACGCCCTGGGCGTCATAGCGATTGGAGTCGGGGGGCTGGAGGCCGAGACGGTGATGCTGGGGCGGCCGTCGATGATGCGCCTGCCCGATATCGTGGGCGTCAAACTGACGGGGCGGCGCCGTGAGGGCATCACCGCCACCGACATCGTGCTGGCCCTGACCGAGTTCCTGCGCAAGGAGCGGGTGGTCGGCGCCTGGCTGGAGTTCTTTGGGGAGGGGGCGGACAGCCTGACCATCGGCGACCGGGCCACCATCTCGAACATGTGCCCTGAATACGGGGCGACAGCGGCGATGTTCTACATCGACCAGCAGACCATCGACTATCTGCGCCTGACCGGTCGCGAGCCCGAACAGATCGACCTGGTCGAGACCTATGCCAAGACCATCGGCCTTTGGGCCGACGGGCTGAAAACCGCCGACTATGAGCGGGTGCTGGCGTTCGATCTGTCCACGGTCGAACGCAATCTGGCTGGGCCTTCCAATCCGCATCGTCGCCTGCCGACCTCGGCCCTGCAGGCGCGCGGCGTGGCGGTCGATCTGGACGGCGCCCTGGCCGAAGAGCGCGAGGGTCTGATGCCGGACGGCGCGGTCATCATCGCCGCCATCACCAGCTGCACCAACACCTCCAACCCCCGAAACGTTGTCGCGGCGGGCCTGGTGGCCCGAAAGGCCAACGCCCTGGGTCTGGTCCGCAAGCCTTGGGTCAAGACCTCGTTCGCCCCGGGCTCCAAGGTGGCGCAACTCTATCTGGAGGATGCAGGCCTGCTGCCGGAACTGGAGGCGCTGGGCTTCGGCATCGTCGGCTTCGCCTGCACCACCTGCAACGGCATGTCGGGCGCGCTCGATCCGGTGATCCAGAACGCGATCGTGGAGCGCGACCTCTATACGACGGCCGTCCTGTCCGGGAACCGCAACTTCGACGGCCGCATCCATCCCTACGCCAAACAGGCCTTCCTGGCCTCGCCGCCACTGGTGGTGGCCTACGCCATCGCCGGGACGGTGCGGTTCGATATCGAGCAGGATGTCCTGGGCGTCGCGCCCGACGGTAGTAAAATCCGTCTGAAGGACCTGTGGCCCACCGACGCCGAGATCGACGCCATCGTCGGCAGGCACGTCAAGCCCGAACAGTTCCGCAACGTCTATGAGCCGATGTTCGCCAAGCGCCTGCATGGCGGAGCGCCCGCCGCGCCGCTGTATGACTGGCGGCCCCAGTCGACCTATATCCGCCGTCCGCCCTATTGGGACACCGAGGGGCTGGGTGCCCTGGCGGCCAGCCCGCGCACGCTGAAGGGGATGCGGCCCCTGGCCATCCTGCCGGACAACATCACGACCGATCACCTGTCGCCGTCGAACGCCATCCTGCCGACCTCGGCGGCGGGCGAATACCTGACGGCGATGGGCGTGCCGGAGGAGGACTACAACTCCTACGCCACCCATCGGGGTGATCACCTGACGGCCATGCGCGCCACCTTCGCCAACCCCCAACTGGTCAATGAGATGGCTGTGGTGGACGGGGCGGTGAAGAAGGGCTCTCTGGCGCGGCTGGAGCCGGACGGCCAGGTGGTGCGGATGTGGGAGGCGATCGAGACCTATCTGGGCCGTCGTCAGCCGCTGATCATCATCGCGGGCGCCGATTACGGCCAGGGCTCGTCGCGCGACTGGGCCGCCAAGGGCGTGCGTCTGGCGGGGGTCGAGGCCATCGTCGCCGAGGGTTTCGAGCGGATTCACCGCACCAATCTGATCGGCATGGGCGTGATGCCGCTGGAGTTCACCGGCGGGGTGACCCGGCTGGGTCTGAAGCTGGACGGCACGGAAACCTATGACGTCGTCGGTCAAGCCGCGCCGGGCGCGGAGCTGAGCCTGGTCGTTCACCGCGCTGAAGGGACGCAGGAGACGGTCTCGGTCAAATGCCGCCTGGACACCGCCGAGGAGGTCTCGATCTATGAGGCGGGCGGGGTGCTGCAACGTTTCGCTCAGGACTTCCTGGAACAGGAGGCCGCCGCCTGATGTCGCACGGTCCGCAGATCCGCATCCCCGCCACCTATATGCGCGGCGGCACATCGAAAGGCGTCTTCTTCCGTCTGGAAGACCTGCCCGACGCGGCGCGCGTGCCCGGCCCGGCGCGGGACCGGCTGTTCCAGCGGGTGATCGGCAGTCCGGACGCCTATGGCAAACAGATCGACGGCATGGGCGGCGCGACCTCGAGCACGTCGAAATGCGTGATCATCTCGCCCAGCGACCGGCCCGACCATGATGTCGACTATCTGTATGGCCAGGTCTCCATCGACATGGATTTCGTCGACTGGTCGGGCAACTGCGGGAATCTGTCGACGGCGGCGGGGGCCTTCGCCATCCACGCGGGCTATGTCGATGCAGGGGGCGACGGCGTCCGCACTGTCCGGATTTGGCAGGCCAATATCGGCAAGACCATCATCGCCCATGTCCCAGTCGCGGGCGGGGCCGTGCAGGAAACCGGCGACTTCGAACTGGACGGCGTGACCTTCCCCGCCGCCGAGATCGTGCTGGAGTTCCTCGATCCCGCCGATGAGGGCCAGGCCGATGACGGTTCAGGGGGCGCCATGTTCCCGACAGGCAATCTGATCGATGAACTGGACGTGCCGGAGGACCTGGTGGCGGGCGGCAGGCTGAAGGCCACGCTGATCGACGCCGGCATTCCGACCATCTTCGTGGACGCTGCCGATATCGGCTATACCGGCGCCGAGTTGCAGGAGGCCCTAAATGGCGATGCGGCGGCCTTGAAGCGGTTCGAGGCCCTGCGCGCCATCGGCGCGGTTCGGATGGGGCTGATCGCATCGACCGATGAGGCCTCGCGCCGTCAGCACACGCCCAAGATCGCCTTCGTCGCGCCGGCCCGCGATCACGTCGTCTCCAGCGGCAGGACGATTAAGGCGCAGGAGATCGACCTGCTGGTCCGCGCCCTGTCGATGGGCAAGCTGCACCACGCCATGATGGGCACCGCCGCCGTCGCCATCGGCGCGGCCGCCGCCGTGCCGGGCACGCTGGTCAATCTGGCGGCCGGCGGGGGCGAGCGCAGCGCGGTCCGGTTCGGTCATCCGTCCGGCACGTTGCGGGTCGGGGCCGAGGCGCAGCGGCGCGACGGCGACTGGACCGTCGTCAAGGCCGTCATGAGCCGCAGCGCGCGTCGGCTGATGACGGGCGACGTCTTCGTGCCGTCGGAGCCCTGAGCGGTCTGAGCGGCGGCAAGACGTCTTGCGATGTCTTCATGTTTGCAATATTTGCATTTATCGGTCAGGCTTAAGCATTCTCTTTGCGGATGTTTGAGAAATTCTTTCCGGCTTTATGCAAAAGTTGTAAAAGTCTATGAGCAAGACCTTCATGGGTGTTCGTCTGCGTCGGCTGCGCGAAGAGCGCAGCCTGACCCAGACCGCCGTGGCGCAGGCGCTGGGAATATCCAACAGCTATCTCAGTCAGATCGAGCACAACCAGCGCCCGCTGACCGTGCCCCTGCTGCTCAAGCTCAACGCCGCTTTCGGCGTCGATGTTCAGCTGTTCTCGGAAGACGAGGAGGGGCGGCTGATCTCGGATGTGCGCGAAGCCCTGGGGGAGGGCGGGGCCGAGCACATATCGACGGCTGAGTTGCGGGAACTGGCGCTGAACATGCCTGCGGTCGGGCGGGCGCTGGTCGCGCTGCACCGCAAGTCGAGGCGCAGCGCCGACCGGGCCGAGGCCATGGCCTTGAGGCTGGGAGAGGAGTTCGCCGACGACACGCCCGCCCGTATGCCGTTCGAACAGGTGCGCGACTTCTTCTATTCGCGTCGCAATCATGTCGCCGAACTGGATGAGGCGGCCGAGCGTCTCTATGCCGCCGCTGGTCTGGCGCCGCGTCAGGTCCGGCCGGGCCTGGCGGCCTGGCTGGCCCAAAGGCACGGCGTGCGCGTCGTCGTCGACGAGGGGGAGGAGGCCCAGCGTCGCTTCGACGCCGTCAATCGCACCCTGCATGTCTCGCCCTTCACCAAACAGGGCCAGCAGGCGTTCCAGATGGCGATGCAGCTCGCCTATCTGGAGGCGGGCGCCGCCATCGAGACCTTGATCGACGGCGCGGGGTTCGACGACCGGGAGACGCGCGACCTTCTGCGCATCGGCCTGGCCCAGTATTTCGCCGGCGCCGTCCTGTTGCCCTATCGTGATTTTCTTCAGCAGGCCGAGACCTTCGCCTATGACATCGTGCGGCTTGGGCGGCATTTCGGGGTGGGGTTCGAGACCGTCTGTCACCGGCTTTCCACCCTTCAGCGTCCGGGGGCGCTGGGCGTGCCCTTCTTCTTCGTCAGGGTCGATCGCGCAGGCAATATCTCCAAACGCCAGTCGGCGACCGACTTTCACTTTTCGCGCGTGGGCGGTTCATGCCCGCTCTGGAATGTCTACGAAGCCTTCGCCCAGCCCGGCCGCGTCCTGACCCAGATGGCGCAGATGCCGGACGGGCGCACCTATCTGTGGATCGCCCGAACGGTCGGCAGTCCCGGTCCGGCCTTCGGCGCGCCGGGCAAGAGTTTCGCCATCGGCCTGGGGTGCGACATCCGCCACGCCTCGCGCCTGGTCTATTCGCAGGGTTTGGACCTGTCGGACGTCGCCGCCGCCACGCCCATCGGCGCGGGCTGCAAGGTGTGCGAGCGCCCAGCCTGCCCGCAAAGGGCGTTTCCGCCCATAGGGCGCGCGCTGGTGATCGACCCCAATCGCAGCGCGGCGACGCCCTATCCAACGGCGGCCTGAAGGAGCGCTGGTGGATCATATAAGGACATAAAGATATCTTTATATCTTTCTTGACTTCAGGCGTGGCTGTGGCAGTGTCCGTGCGTCGTGGTTCTCCGCTCAGTCTTCGGGCTGGGGGGAGCTAAGAGGGAAACCGGTGCAATGCCGGCGCTGCCCCCGCAACTGTAAGCGGCGAGCTGAGGGTCCATTGGATGTCACTGGGGGTTCGCCTCCGGGAAGGCCGGACCGGAAGCCGTGACCCGCGAGCCAGGAGACCTGCCTCGACAGATAACGTCCTCCGGCGGGGTGTCGGTCAGGTCGCATGAACGCCGCGACGGAGGCTTTTCGTGTGCGAGCGGTCGCGCGTTCCTGCCCGCTGTTCCGCCAGCATCAACGGCAGAGACCATGGCGAACAGCGCGTTCACATTCACCCTCAAGCGCACCGCGCTCGACGAGAACTATATTCCCGCCGAGAACACGCGGATCACGACCAATTTCGCCAATCTGGCCCGGGGGGACAGCCGACAGGAAAACCTGCGCAACACCCTGAGGATGATCGACAACCGCTTCAACTCCCTGGCGCATTGGGACAATCCGAGGGGGGATCGCTATGGGGTGGAACTGCAGATCGTCTCCGTGGAGATGAGCGTGGAGCCGGGCGAGGGGACGGACAGTTTCCCGCTGATCGAAATTCTTCAGACCACGATCGTGGACCGCCAGACCGGCCGGCGCATCGATGGGATCGTCGGCAACAACTTCTCCTCCTATGTGCGTGACTACGACTTCAGCGTCGTCCTGCCCGCGCATATGAAGGCCAATCCCGGCGCCTTCGCGCCGGCGGATTTCGGCGACCTGCACGGCAAGCTGTTCAAGCATTTCCTGAACTCGGCCGCCTATCGCGACAACTTCGCCAAGCCGCCCGTCATCTGCCTGAGCGTGTCGAGCAACAAGACCTATCACCGGACTGGCGGCGAGCATCCTGTGCTGGGCAGCGAATACGCGAACGACGAGTTTTCCCCGACCGATCAGTATTTCGCCAAGATGGGGATGAAGGTCCGCTACTTCATGCCTAGGGGCAGCGTCGCGCCCTTCGCCTTCTATCACATCGGCGACCTGACGGGCGACTACACCGACCTGGAACTGGTCAGCACCATCAGCACGATGGAGACCTTCCAGAAGATCTATCGGCCCGAGATCTACAACGCCAACTCCCCGGCGTCGGAACAATACCGGCCCAGCCTGCAATGTCAGGACTATTCGCTGACGCGCATCGTCTACGACCGCGAGGAGCGCAGCCGCCTGGCGGTCGAACAGGGCCGGTTCGTCGAGGAGCGTTTCATCAAACCCTATCGGCAGGTTCTGGACCAATGGTCCGCCAGCTTCGCCGCCTGATCCGTCATTCCCTAAGAAGTCATCCGTCATGAAAACCCTGCTGCCCACATCCACCGCCGGAAGCCTGCCCAAGCCCGTCTGGCTGGCCGAGCCCGAGACCCTGTGGTCGCCCTGGAAGCTGGAAGGCGCTGAACTGGTCGAGGCCAAGCAGGACGCCCTGCGCCTGTCGCTGGACGACCAACGCCGCGCCGGCATCGACATCGTCAGCGACGGCGAACAGACGCGCCAGCACTTCGTCACGACCTTCATCGAGCATCTGGACGGGGTGGACTTCGAGGCCCGCAAGACCATGCGGATTCGCAATCGCTACGATGCGAGCGTGCCGGTGGTCGTGGGCGCCGTCAGCCGTCAGAAGCCGGTCTTCGTCGAGGACGCCAAATACCTGCGCCGGCAGACGGACCAGCCGATCAAATGGGCGTTGCCGGGGCCGATGACGATGATCGACACCCTGTACGACGACCACTACCGAAGCCGCGAGAAGCTGGCCTGGGAGTTCGCCAAGATCCTCAACGAGGAAGCCAGGGAACTGGAGGCCGCCGGCGTCGACATCATCCAGTTCGACGAGCCCGCCTTCAACGTCTTCTTCGACGAGGTGAACGACTGGGGCGTCGCCACGCTGGAACGGGCGGCCGAGGGCCTGAATTGCGAAACCGCCGTCCACATCTGCTACGGCTACGGCATCAAGGCCAATACCGATTGGAAGAAGACCCTGGGGTCGGAGTGGCGTCAGTACGAAGAGGCCTTCCCCAAGCTGCAGACCTCCAGCATCGACATCATCTCGCTCGAGGCCCAGAACTCACGCGTGCCGATGGACCTGATCGAGCTGATCCGGGGCAAGAAGGTGATGGTCGGGGCCATCGACGTGGCGACCGACGTCGTGGAGACGCCCGAACAGGTCGCGGACACCCTGAGGAAGGCGTTGCAGTTCGTGGACGCCGACAAACTGTATCCCGCCACCAACTGCGGCATGGCGCCCCTGTCCCGCCGCGTCGCCAATGGGAAGCTCGCGGCTCTGGGCGCGGGCGCTGCGATCGTTCGCAACGAACTCTTGGCCTGAACCCTGACGATGGGGGAGTTGGCTCGCGGTGGCGTCGTCGAGCCATCCGACGAAACGCCCGTCCTACGCCCGGAAGGCTTTTGATCATGCCGAACCACCTCACCGACATCGCCGAGGAAGCCGATCTGCGTCGGCTCTTCGGCCTGTTCCCGACCGGAGTGACTGCCCTGGGCGCCATGGAGGACGGCCGTCCCGTCGGCATGACGGCCAGCGCATTCGTCGCCGTGTCGCTAGATCCGCCTCTCGTTTCGGTCTGCATCAAGCGCGGCTCCTGGACCTGGCGGCGGCTGCGCGCCCGGCCGCGCATCGGCATCTCGTTCCTTGGAGACAGCCATGCCGTCGCCGCGCGTCAGCTGGCCCAGACGGGCGATGATCGGTTTTCGGGGCTGGACTATCAGGTCGGCCCGGAGGGCGCGCTGTTCCTGGCCGGCGCGCCCGCCTGGCTGGACTGTTCGGTGGAGAAGGAGGTCGAGGCGGGCGACCACGACATCGTCCTTTTCCGTCTGCACCGGGCCGCCGCAGCCGATGGGATTTCGCCGCTGATCTTCCACTCCAGCAGATTCCACACCCTTTCGCCCATCGAGCGATCGCACGCGCCGCTCTGCCCCGCCGAATGAGAAGCCGGCCTGAGTAGAACGGGTCAGACCAATCGCCGCAGAAGATCCCCGAGAGGAACTGAGCCGGCCTTCGAGGCTTTGGACTTCAAGCCGTGAGCAGGCGCGTGTGGGGGGCGATCATGAATGCAGAACCGATCTGGACGCCCTATTGCGGTCCGGCGCCGGAGGCGGGGGATTGGCGGTGGAACCTGGACCCGGTCCTGTTGGGCGTCATGCTGATGGTCACGATGCTTTTGGCCGCGCGGCTGGACGGGCGGCGGCGGGTGTTCGGTCTGATGGGGATGGGGGTTCTGGCGATCAGTTTCGTCTCGCCCCTGTGCGCCCTAAGCTCGGCGTTGTTTTCGGCGCGGACGGTTCACCACGTGCTTCTTATCGGGGTGGCGGCGCCGCTGCTGGCCTGGGCGACGCCCCGGCGTGACGGCGGCGGGCTGATTCTGGCGACGGCGGCGCAGGCGGTGGTGCTGTGGGCCTGGCACGCGCCGGGTCTTTATGGCGCGGCGCTTTCGAACGACGCCCTCTATTGGGTCATGCAGCTGAGTCTGCTGGGGAGCGCCGTCTGGTTCTGGACCAGGGTCAGAGCCGCTTCGGCCCCGGCGGCGGTCGTGGCCCTGCTGGCGGCCATGCTGGCGATGGGATTGCTGGGGGCGGTGCTGACTTTCGCCGGACAAGCGGTCTATGCGCCGCACTTCTACTCGACACTGGCCTGGGGCATGACGCCGCTCGAGGATCAGCAGGCGGCGGGACTGATCATGTGGGCCCCGGCGTCGGCGCTTTATCTGTTCGCCGCCCTGGCGGTTCTGGGGCGGATGCTGAGGCCGACGCGAGAGGTCGCGGCGTGATCGTTCGGCTGTTCCAGCAGGCCCTGGAATGGGCGGCGGGCCATCATGACGAGGGTCGCTATTCGCCGGTGGCAATCGCCTTTCACTGGACCATGGCAGGGCTGGTGGTGTTCCAGATCGGCTGGGGCTTCTGGATGGGGCGCCAGCCGGTGGGGGCGGCCATGGTCGCGGCCTATGACCTGCATTTCGCGATCGGAGTGCTGATGCTGATCCTGGTGATCGGCCGGCTGTCCTGGCGGCTGATGGCGCCGGACCTGGTCAATGATGCGGACAAGCCAGGCTGGGAAAGCTGGGCGGCGCACGTCACCCACTATGTCTTCTACATCTGCCTGTTCGGTCTGCCGCTGACAGGATGGGCCATGATTTCGGCGACGGATCGGACGCGCCAGCTAGAGGCGCTGGGGTTCATTCGCTGGCCGTTGCTGCCTCTGCAGGATTTGTCGAACACCCAGCTATGGGCGATCGAGGCGGCGGCGGAGTGGATGCATTGGGGCATGGTGCTGACCCTGCTGCTGATGATCCCCATTCATGCGGGCGCCGCGCTCAAGCACCATCTGATCGATCGGGACGACGTGTTTCACGCGATGCTGCCGGTCGTGCCGCTGCGTCCACGGAAGCGGACCCGGTGGCAGCGGCGGTGGCGGGCGCTGGAGCGGCGGGTCGTGTCGACAGCCAAAGGGCTATTGCGCGGGCTTCTGGGTCCGAAAGCGATTTGACGGCTGAGGCCATGACGCCGCGCGGATCGTTGCGGCGCTTGCCCGACTTCCAGCGGTCGATCTGCTCCAGCGTATAGGCGGCGGGCTGGCCGGCGATCTGGGGGTTGCCGCCGCGACCCGTCCCTTCGCCCTCGGCGCCGTGACATGAGGCGCAGGCCACGATGCCGCGCGACGGATCGCCCGACAGATAGACGGCCGGAGCGGGGGCGGGGACCGTTTGGGCCGACGAGGCCGGCAGGCCGGCGTACCAGGCGGCGACGGCGTGGCGATCCTTCTGATTCAGCGCCTTAGCGATGCGGGTCATCTGATCGTCGGGACGAAGGCCCGAGGCGTAGTCCTCCATTTGCTTCCGCAGATAGCCGACATCCAGACCGGCCAGGCGCGGGGCGGAGACGCCGTCGCCCTGGCCCTGCAGACCATGACAGGTGAAACAGGCGTTGGCCGCCCCGCCGGCGCCGCCGCTCATGGCGATGATCCGTCCATCGGCGCTGAAGGCCGCATCCGTCTGTCCGCGTGTGGCGTCGCAGGCCCCGAGCGCCCCCAGGGCGAACGACAGACCGATGAAGGGAAGGGGCGAGCGCACGCCCCTTCGAACCCGCCTCTATGGCGAAGGTTCCGGCGCGCGTCCGGGGCGGCGTGTCGCACCGGGGAACCCCGGCCCCCGCAGCGGATTGTGTGGTCAAGCTTTTGGGGGCGGGATGATACGGTCGACGCAGACGCGTTGGAGCAAGAGGGGATGGCTGATCGCCGGCCTGCCCCTGATGCTGGCCGCGTGCGTGGACAAGGCCGATCTGCCCCGTCAGGTGGCGCAGGGCGATGCGGCCAGGGGGTTGGGCGTCGTGCAAGAGATCGGTTGCGCCGCCTGTCACAAGATCCCCGGCGTCGCCTGGCCCCAGGGTCGCAGCGGCTCCAACCTGGCCGGATTCGGCGCCCGGCCGATGATCGCGGGGCGGCTGCCCAACCAGCCCGACGTGTTGATCCGGTGGTTGATCGACGCCCCTTCCCTGGACCCCCAGACCGCCATGCCGCCCATGCCCCTGTCCCACGATCAAGCCCGCGACGTCGCGGCCTATCTGTATACGCTCGATGACGACTGAACCGACGCCCGGAACCGCCGGCTGGCCGCCGCCCGTGCTCGATCCGGCAGGACCGTTCGCGGCGCCGATCCACACCGTGGCCTGGGTGCTGTTCGTCATGTCGTTGGTGGTCATGGCGATCGTGCTGGCCGCGCTGGGCGTGGCGCTGTTCGGATCGCGAGAATGGAAGCGGCGCGTGGGCGGCGAGCGGTTGATCTGGGCGGCGGGCCTGGTCTTTCCGGTCGTGGTCCTGACGGGGCTGCTGATCTACGGACTGAACACCACCGCGAGGATCGCCGATGCGCCCCGGCCCGGCGAAATGCGCATCCGCGTGACCGGCGAGATGTGGTGGTGGCGCGTGGCCTATCTGGACGAGCAGGGCCGCGAAATCCTGCAGGACGCGAACGAGGTGCATATTCCCGTCGGCCAGCCGGTGGTGTTCGAACTGGAAAGCGCCGACGTGATCCACAGCTTCTGGGTTCCGCGCCTGGGCGGCAAGACCGACATGATCCCCGGTCGTCGCAACTTCATGCGGCTGCAGGCGGACCAGCCGGGGACCTATGGCGGCCAGTGCGCGGAATACTGCGGCGGGCCGCACGCGCTGATGGGGCTGGTGGTGGTGGCCCATGCGCCGGACGGCTTCGCCGCCTGGAGGGCGCGCCAGGCCAGGGCCGCCCAGCCGGTGGTCCCGGCGCAGGAGACGCCGGCCCTGATCGACCAGGGGCGTCAGGTGTTCGCGGCCTCCGGCTGCGCCGCCTGCCACACCATTCGCGGGACCGAGGCCAACGGGCTGGCCGGGCCCGATTTGACCCACGTCGGATCGCGCCAGACCCTGGGCGCCGGCATCCTGCCGAACAATCAGGGCACGATGGCGGGCTGGATTTCCGACAGCCAGGCGATCAAGCCGGGCAACAGGATGCCGTCCTATCCGGTCCTGGCCGGGCAAGACCTGCGGGCCGTCGCCGCCTATCTGGAAAGTCTGAAATGAGTTCGGAAACCGGGTTCGACACCGAACTCTATAAACGCTTTCCGACCACCGAGCCCCGGCCCGAGGGCGAACTGGAGCAGTTGGAGGACGTCTGGTGCGGCCCGCGCAAGCCGTGGGAGTGGATCACCGCGATCAACAACAACTTCGTCGGCGTCTATTACGTCGGCGCGGCCATGCTGTTCTTCGTGCTGGCCGGGGTTCTGGCCTTGTTGATGCGGACGCAGCTGGCCCTGCCGATGACCGGTTTCCTGGCGCAGGAGACCTACAATCAGATTTTCACCATGCACGGCACGGTGATGATGTTCCTGTTCGCCGTGCCGGCGGTCGAGGCGCTGGGCGTGCTGTTGCTGCCGCAGATGCTGGGGGCGCGCGACCTGCCGTTTCCGCGCCTGTCGGCCTATGCCTTCTGGGCCTATCTGATCGGGGGCCTTTGCTTCTTCTGCTCGCTGTTTTTCGGCCTGGCGCCCAACGGCGGCTGGTTCATGTACCCGCCGCTGACCTCGATGACCTATTCGCCGGGGATCAACGCCGACTTCTGGCTGCTGGGCATCGGCTTCATCGAGATTTCGGCCATCGCCGGGGCCATAGAGATCATCGTCGGGGTGCTGAAGACCCGCGCGCCGGGGATGACGCTGGACAAGCTGCCGATCTTCGCCTGGGCCATGCTGATCTTCGCCTGCATGATCATCATCGCCTTCCCGTCGATCATCCTGTCGACCCTGTTGCTGGAGCTGGAGCGGGCGCTGGGCTGGCCGTTCTTCGATGCGGCCAAGGGCGGCGATCCCATGCTGTGGCAGCACCTGTTCTGGTTCTTCGGCCACCCTGAGGTCTACATCATCTTCCTTCCGGCGGCCGGGGCCATGTCGACCCTGATCCCGGCGGTGGCCCAGACCAGGCTGGTCGGATACCGGCTGGTGGTTCTGGCCATGCTGGCGACGGGCTTCATCAGTTTCGGCGTGTGGGCCCACCACATGTTCACGACGGGCATGCCGCAGATTTCCATCAACTATTTCAGCGCCGCCTCCATGGCCGTCAGCGTGCCGGCGGGGGTGCAGGTCTTCGCCTGGATCGCCACCCTGGCGGCGGGCAAGATGCGGTTCAACACACCGGGCCTGTTCGCGGTCGGGGGGCTGGTCACCTTCGTCATGGGCGGGTTGACGGGGGTGATGGTGGCCATGGTGCCGTTCGACTGGCAGGCCCACGACAGCTATTTCATCGTCGCCCATCTGCATTACGTGCTGATCGGCGGGATGGTCTTCCCGTTATTCGCCGCCATCTACTACTGGACGCCGATGTCCAGCAGTCGGCCGCTCAGCGAGCGGTGGGGCAAGTGGATCTTCTGGCTGATGTTCGTCGGCCACAACGTCACCTTCCTGCCGATGCATCTGACCGGGCTGATGGGGATGCCGCGCCGGGTCTATACCTATCTGCCGGATCGGGGCTGGGACCTGCCCAACATGATCTCGACCGTGGGATCGTTCCTGTTCGGCCTGGCCGTGCTGTTGTGGGTCGTGGACATGATCCGCAACTTCCGCCCGTTCCGCGCCAGGGAAGCGGGCAATGTCTTCGGGGGGGCGGGGCTGGAGTGGCTGCCGTCCGGCCTGTATTCGCTGCGGTCGTCGCCGGTGATCCGGAGCCTCTATCCGCTGTGGGACCAGAAGAATCTGGCGCGGGATGTCGTGGCGGGTCGGTACTTCCTGCCTGGCGCGCCGCGCGGCGAGCGCGAAACCCTGATCACCAGTCCAGTCAACGCCGAGCCGCAATATGTGCTGCGCATTCCCCGGCCTTCCAGCTGGTATGTGTGGGGCGCTGTCTTCACGGCCGGCTTCTTCCTGATCCTGACTGTCCAGGCCTATCTGCTCTCGGTCGTCAGCGGCCTGCTGGCGATCTACTGTATCTGGGAGTGGGCCTGGCGGCTGGATCGGCCGAACCCGCATGAGACGGTGGACGTCGGCGGCGGCGTCCGGCTGCCGACCTATGTGTCGGGGCCGTCCAGCCACGGCTGGTGGGCCATGGTCATCACCCTGATCGTCGGCGGCATGGTCGCCGTCATGGCCTGCTTCTCCTATGTCTTCCTGTGGAGCCGCCGGCCTGACCTGTGGCAGGCGCCGCCGGATCTGGGCTCACTGACGTTGACGCTGGGTCTGCTGGTCCTGGCCGGCGTCGGCGGCTGGGCGGCGCAGGCCGCGCTGAAGCTGGACCGGCCGCGCAGTCCGGTGATCGCGGCGGGACTGATGCTGCTGGCGACCCTGGCGGCGGGCGGGGCCTGGGCGGCTGAAGCCTCGGCATGGTGGGCCTCTGGTCTGCGGCCCGACGTTTCCAGCCAGGGCGCCACCGTCTTCGCCCTGTTGGCGTGGCAAGGGTTGTTCGCGGGAATCTGTCTGCTGATGGGGCCGTTCGCGGCGCTGCGCTGGATGTTTGGTCATCTGTCGCCCAAGCGGCCGGCGACGTTCGAGCTGATCGCCCTGTTCCTGGCCTTCACGGCGCTTCAAGGGATGGGCACGACCCTGCTGGTGCGCCTGTTTCCCGGCGTGATGTCGTGAGGTTCTGGTTCGTGACTTTAGGCGGCCTGATGATTTGGGCCGTGCATTTCCTGGGGCTCTATCTGCTGGCCAGTTTCGCGGACGTGGCGTGGCGCGACGCGGCGGGCGGCAAGGTCATCGGCCTGGTCTTCAGCCTGGCGTGTCTCGCCGCCATCGCCGCCGTGGCCTGGCGCGCGGCGTCCCAGCTTCGCCGGGCCGAGCCGGACGACACCCGCGCCTTCGGCCTGCGGATGGCGGTGGCCGGGGGCGTCATCGCGGGCGTCGGCGTGCTGTTTCAGACCGCGCCCCTGATGCTGGCCTGAGCCGCTCTGCCCTTCAGAACCAGGTTTTCAGGCCCACGACGACCTGGGTCTTATCCGGTTCGTCGCCGCGCGCCGCGATCAGGTCAGCGGTCGATCCCAGGGCGCGGGTCCATTCGACCCCGACGTAGGGGGCGAACTCGCGCGTGAATTCATAGCGCAGGCGTAGGCCCGCCTGGATCGAAGACAGGCCCGAACCCAGATCCAGGTCCGGCGCGTCGCGGGCGGACAGGGCGGCCTCTACACGCGGCTGCAGGATCAGCCGCTGGGTGATGCGCTGATCGTATTCGGCCTCGACCTTGGCGGTCAGGTCGCCGCTGGTGGACAAGAAGGCGGCGGCGTCGATCTCCCACCAATGGGGCGCCAGTCCCTGGACCCCCAGCACGGCGTGGGTCGCATCCGGTCCATCCGGGCGAAGATCCTGGCGCACCCCCGCCTGCAGGTTCCAGAAGGGCGATATGGCGCGGCTGTACAGGGCCTGGATTTCCGCCTCGTGCAGACGGCCGTGCAGGTCGCCTTCGCCCTCGGTCTTCCACCAGAAGCGATGGATGTCGCCGCCGGTCCAGCCCTGGGCGTCCCACAGATAGGCGTCGGCGCCGTCGCCAAAGCCGGCCTCAAGCCGGTCGATGACGACGGCGGTCGTGCGAACGTCGCCGTTCTCGGCGATCAGCAGGCGTCGCGAGGCGGCCATGGCCTGGGCGCCGAAGACGGTGTCGGCGGCATGGGCGGGGCCGGACAGGGCGGCGGGGGGCGGCGGCGCGCTGGGCGCAGCCATGCTCATGCCGCCCATGTCGTGACCCGCGTGGGGATCGGCTGTCGCGCCCATCGTGCTCATGTCATGGCCGGCGTGCGGGTCCGCCGGCTGAGCATCCATCCTGCCCATGTCGTGTCCCGCATGAGGATCGACGGAAGGGGGCATCGCATGGCCCGCGTGCGGATCAACGGTCGGTGTGGCGGCCCGCGCCGGCTGCGCCTGGTGATGGCCGGCATGGGGATCGACGGACTGGGCCTGTGCGAGGCCGGCCGCCAGCAGCAGGGGCGTCAGGGTCAGGAAAAGGCGGCTCATGCGGCGCCTCCATGCAGCGGGCGCACGGTCACGACGTTGAACATGCCCGCGTGCATGTGCATCAGCAGGTGACAGTGGAAGGCCCAGTCGCCCGGCGCATCGGCGGTCAGGTCGAAGGTGACCTTCGATCCCGGCGCGACATTGACCGTGTGCTTAGAAGGCTGATGGCCGGCTGGCCCGCCCGTGACCAGTTCGAAGAAATGGCCGTGCAGATGGATGGGGTGGGACATCATGGTGTCGTTGACCAGGGTCACGCGCACCCGCTCGTTGCGCTCGAACCGGATCGGCTCGACCAGTTCGGAGAATTTGCGCCCGTCGAAACCCCACATGAACCGCTCCATATTGCCGGTCAGGTGGATTTCCAGGCTGCGCGACGGCGGGCGGCGGTCCGTGTTGGGGTTCAGCGAAACCAGATCGGTATAGACCAGCACGCGGTGCGGCGCGTCCTGAAGCCCCAGCGGCCGCTCGCCCAGCCGGTCGGCAGGAGCGGGCGAGATCATGTCTACCCCGACGCCCACCGCCATGCCCGGCGGCGCCTTGGACGGATCGCGCATGGACATGCCGCCATGATCCATGGAGCCATGATCCATCGCGCCGTGATCCATGCCGCCCATGCCGCCCATCCCCATGTCGCGCAGGGTCAGGTTCGGCACGGGTCTCAGCGGCGGAACCTCGGCCGTCATGCCCAGGCGGGGCGCAAGTGTGGCGCGGCCCATGCCGGATCGGTCGATGGCTTCGGACACGATGGTGTAGGCGCGGTCCTCGGTCGGACGGACGATCACGTCATAGGTTTCGGCGACGGAAATCTGGAACTCGTCGGTCTCGATCGGGCGCACATTCTCGCCGTCGGCGCTGACCACGGTCATGGGCAGTCCGGGAATGCGGACGTTGAAGATCGACATGGCCGAGGCGTTGATGATGCGCAGACGCACCCGCTCGCCGGGGCGGAACAGGCCGGTCCAGTTCTCCTCGGGGCCGTGGCCATTGATCAGATAGGTGTAGGTCGAGCCGTTGACGTCCAGGATGTCGCGCGGGTCCATTCGCATCGAACCCCACATCCGCCGCTCCTCGAGGCCCATCCGGTCCGACCCGTCGATCAGGCCGGCCAGGGTGGTGCGCTGGCGGTTGAAATAGCCGGGGCTCTTCTTCAGCTTGTCCAGGATCTGGTGCGGATGCAGGAAGCTCCAGTCCGACAGGACCAGCACGTGTTCGCGATCATAGGCGACCGGATCGGGCCCCGCCGGGTCGATGACGAGGGGGCCGTAGTGGCCCATCGCCTCCTGCAGGTTGGAATGGCTGTGATACCAATAGGTGCCCGACTGGATGACCGGAAACTCATAGACGAAGGTTTCGCCGGCCTTGATGCCGGGAAAGCTGATGCCAGGCACCCCGTCCATCTGGAAGGGCAGCAGCAGGCCGTGCCAGTGGATCGAGGTGTCTTCGTCCAGGGTGTTGGTGACGGTCAGCCGCGCGTTCTGGCCTTCGCGCAACCGGATCAGCGGCGCGGGCAGGGTTCCGTTGACGGTCACGGCATGGCCCGTGCGACCGCCCACGGTGAACGGCGAATGGCCCACGGTCAGGTCGATGTTGGGGCCGTTCAGGGTCGGCAGGCCGGACGATCCGCTCTGGGCCCAGGCGGGCAGGGCGGCCTGCAAGGCCATCAGGCCGCCGCCGGCCGCGACGCCTCGCAACAGGCTGCGGCGGTCGAGGGGGAACTGGGTCATGCGTTCATCCGTCCTTGGCCGTGCATCAGACGGCCATCACCAGCATGGCGGCGGCCATGGCGATCATCATCAGGTTCTCGGTCAGGCTGACGAAGCCGAGCGGCACGTTGGACGCCCCGCCGACGCAGGCGCATTTCAGCTCTCGCTTGTCGATATAGACGGCCTTGAACACCGAGACGGCGCCCACGCCGCCGATGACCAGGGCGACCGGCGCCGACAGCCAGGTCAGGGCGCCGGCCAGCATCAGCACGCCCGCGCCCAGCTCCGCGAACGGATAGACATAGCCGTAGCCCGGCCATTTCTGGGCCAAAAGGTCGTAGTTCAGGAACATGGTCGAGAATTTCTCGACGTCCTGCAGCTTCAGCATGGCCAGCAGGCACATGGCCGTGGCGATGAAGTTGGGCAGGATCGACACGCTGGCCAGGGTTCCGAACCGCAGCCAGGCGATGGCGGCGGCGATCAGCAGGGCGACGGCGAACACGGCGAGGACGGGCGTATAGCTGGTCTGGCCCGGCGCGGGGACTTTCTGGCCGAAGAAGCGGCGCAGGTCGTCATGCCCGCCGATGCGCTGGCCATCGATGAAGGTCTGGGGCGTGGTCTTGACGTCGTGCCGGGCCTTGAAGGCGTCGGTCGCGGCGCGGCTCGTCAGATGTCGGTCATCGACCCGGTAGCCCTTGCGTTTCAGCAGCCACAGCGATTTCCGGCCATACGGGCAGACGTGTTCCGGCATGACCATTCGATAAAGGGTGGCGGTCTTTTCGGGTTGCGGCATCGAAGATCCAGACGGGCTGACAACGGGCTGCACCCCCTGTAGGGTCTGTACCATGGTACGGAGTCAAGCGATGGCGATGACGATCGGCGGACTGGCCAAGGCCGGGGCGGTCGGGGTGGAGACGATCCGCTATTATCAGCGGCGCGGCCTGCTGGAGACCCCAGCGGGCGAAGGGACGACACGGCGCTATGGGGCGGCCGATGCGGACCGGCTGCGCTTTATCCGCCAAGCCCAGACGGCGGGGTTCACCCTGGCGCAGATCGGCGAACTGCTGACGCTGGATTCAGGCACGGACCGGACCACGGTCCGGGCCATGGCGACGGCGCGCATCGGGGAACTGGATCGCCAGATCGCGGACCTGCAGGCGGCGCGGGCTGCGCTTCAGCGCCTGGCCTCCGACTGCGCGCGCAACGAAGAGGGACCGTGTCCCATTCTGAAGGCGTTCGAACGGCCCGTTACGGCGTGAAATCGATCGTGCGTTCGAACTGGGCGTCGACCGCGCGGCCCTGTTCGGTGATCGGCGTGACCTGTGCATCGTTCATCAGGGCCAGGGCCGCTTCGCCAAAGCCATAGCCGGGCTTGGTCTCTTCCAGAACCACGCAGTCGGTGACATGACCGGACGCCAAGGCGGTGCAACGCAGACGCACGCTGAAATGGTCCTGGGGCGCAACCGACGCCTTCTGCACCTGCGCCGGCCTGAAGTCGGCGCGCTCGCGCGGCAGAGCGTCGGCGGGTGCGCCGAGCAGGGTGGTCATCAGGGTCAGGCCGAGGATCAGGGTCATGGCGTGTCTCGCTTACGCCCTATTAAGATTTGACTGCGGCCGATGTTCCATCGCCCGACGAACTGTGTTCCGGTCGTGTCGTCCGAAACACAGGCGGCGTCACGCCGAGGGCGTCGCGAAGGGGCGCAACCGGTCGCGGTGGCCGGCGCACAGCGTCTTCAGCCAGGTTCGGACGGTGCGCAGGCGCGCGGTGTCGTGAACCTCGCGGTGGGTGGCCAGCCAGAAGCGCCGCTCGATCAGCACGTCGGGGACCACGCGCTGCAGCCCCGTGGCCATGAAACACGGCAGGACGCCGATCCCGCCGCCGGCGGCGATAATCTCCTTCTGGGCGCGTATCGAGGACGACCCCAGGTGCGGCGTCAGGCCGGGCCTGATCTCGTCCAGATAGCGAAGCTCGGGCGCATAGATCAGATCGTCGATATAGCCGACGATGTCGAAGTCGCTCAAAGCCTCGACCGTATTGGGCGCGCCATGGCGGGCCACATAGTCGGGCGCGGCGTACAGCGCCAGTTGATAGGGCGTCAGCGGCTCCACGATCAGCCGCGCCGCATCGGGCGCCGCCAGGGTGATGGCCATGTCCACCTCGCGGCGGCTGGGCGACAGGAAGCCGGCGTTGGCGGCCAGTTCGATCCGAAGCCTGGGACTGGCGCGACGCAAGGCGGCCAGCGCGGGCGCCATCAGGGTGACGCCGAACCCTTCGGAGGCGCTGATGCGAACCACGCCGGCCAATGTGTCGGGCTGGGTGACGCGCGCCACCGCCTCCATCGCCCCCTCGGCCTCCAGTCCGATGTCCAGAAGCTGGGCGCCCGCCGCCGTCAGGTGCAGGCCGGTGGTGGAGCGCACCACCAGCGTCGATTTCAGCGCGCTTTCCAGCCGGGCGACGCGCCGCCCGACCGTCGCCGCATCCACCCCCAGCCGTTGCGCCGCGCCGCCCAGCGAGCCGGCGCGGGCGGCCGCGACGAAGATGCGCAGATCGTCCCAGTCGAACATGACCTTGTCCATGCAAAAATGCAGATCGGTTCCTGCAACTTCGCATTATCGACCCTCGCGAGGCGATGCTAGCAAGGGCGACACAAGAATAATCACCACGGGAGACCTCGCATGCGCGACATCCGCCACTTCATCGACGGCGCGGCCTTTGACGGCGCGTCGGGCCGGTTCGGCGACGTGTTCAACCCCAACACGGGCGAGGTTCAGGCGCGCGTGCAACTGGCCACCACCGGCGAGGTCGATCGGGCGGTTCAGGCGGCGCAGAACGCTTTCGAAGGCTGGGCCTCGACCAATCCGCAACGCCGCGCCCGCGTGATGTTCGAGTTCAAACGCCTGGTCGAGGCGAATATGAACGATCTGGCCGAACTGCTGTCCAGCGAGCATGGCAAGGTCATCGCCGACTCCAAGGGCGACATCCAGCGCGGCCTGGAGGTGATCGAGTTCGCCTGCGGCATCCCGCACGCCTTGAAGGGCGAATACACCTATGGTGCCGGGCCGGGCATCGACGTCTATTCGATGCGCCAGCCGCTGGGCGTTGTGGCGGGCATCACCCCGTTCAACTTCCCGGCCATGATCCCGATGTGGATGTTCGGCGTGGCCATCGCGGTGGGCAACACCTTCGTGCTGAAGCCGTCCGAGCGCGATCCGTCGGTCCCGGTGCGTCTGGCCGAACTGATGCTGGAGGCCGGGGCGCCCAACGGCGTGCTGAACGTGGTGCATGGCGACAAGACGGCGGTGGACGCCATCCTGACCCATCCGCTGGTTCACGCCGTCAGCTTCGTCGGCTCGTCCGACATCGCCCACTATGTCTATCAGACGGGCGCCGCCAACCATAAGCGCGTCCAGGCGATGGGCGGCGCCAAGAACCACGGCATCGTCCTGCCCGACGCCGATATGGATCAGGTGATCAAGGACCTGTCGGGCGCGGCCTATGGCTCGGCGGGCGAACGCTGCATGGCGCTGCCGGTCGTGGTGCCGGTCGGCCAGAAGACGGCGGACGAACTGCGTGAGCGGATGGTCGCCGAGATCCCGTCGATGCGGGTCGGCGTCTCGACCGATGCGGGCGCACACTACGGGCCCGTCGTCACCGCCCAGCACCGCGACCGCATCGCGGGGTGGATCGAGAAGGGCGTGCAGGAAGGCGCCGAACTGGTCGTTGACGGCCGCGACTTCAGCCTGCAGGGCCACGAGAAGGGCTATTTTATCGGTCCGTCGCTGTTCGACCATGTGAAGCCCGAGATGTCTTCCTATCAGGAGGAAATCTTCGGACCGGTCTTGCAGATCGTGCGCGCGGAGACGTTCGAGGAGGCGCTGGCCCTGCCGTCCAACCATCAGTACGGCAACGGCGTCGCCATCTTCACCCAGAACGGCCGCGCAGCCCGCGACTTCGCCGCCCGGGTCAATGTCGGCATGGTCGGGATCAATGTGCCGATCCCGGTGCCGGTCGCCTATCACACCTTCGGCGGGTGGAAGCGGTCGGCCTTCGGCGACATCAACCAGCACGGCATGGAGGGCGTCCGCTTCTGGACCAAGACCAAGACCGTCACCGCCCGCTGGCCGGACTCGGCGCTGGAGCATTCGGACAGTTCGTTCGTCATTCCGACGATGCGCTGATCCCAACGCCGTCGCCCTCGGGCTTGACCCGAGTGCCGGTTGTCCGCCGCTTGTGCGATGACGCGGACGCACAGACGCTCCCGCCTCCGATCCTCGGGTCAAGCCCGAGGATGACGAGCGAGGGGCGGGGAGTGACGAGATATGGATTTCGCCCTTACCGACGACCAGCGCGCTATTCAGGACGCGGCGCGCGCCTTCGCCGACGCCGAACTGGCTCCGCACTCGGCCCGCTGGGACGAGGAGAAGCATTTCCCCGTCGATGTGATGAAACAGGCGGCCGAGATGGGGTTCTGCGGCATCTACACGGGCGAGGAACACGGCGGCATGGCCCTGGGGCGGGTCGAGGCGGCCTTGATCTTCGAGGAGTTGTCGCGCGGCGACGTGGCGACGGCGGCCTTCATCTCGATCCACAATATGGCCACGTCCATGATCGACCGCTTCGGGTCGGACGATCTGCGGGGACGGTTTGTCCCCTCGCTGGTGACGATGGACAGGATCGCCTCCTACTGCCTGACCGAGCCGGGCTCGGGCTCCGACGCGGCGGCGCTGCGGACGACGGCGGTGCGGGACGGCGATCATTTCGTGCTGAATGGGTCCAAGGCCTTCATCTCGGGCGCCGGAACGTCGGACGTCTATGTCGTCATGGTCCGTACGGGCGGGGAGGGCCCGAAAGGCGTCAGCGCCATCGTGGTCGAGGCCGGGACGCCCGGCCTGTCGTTCGGCGCGCAGGAAAAGAAGATGGGCTGGAACGCCCAACCGACCGCCATTGTCCAGTTCGACGACTGCCGCGTGCCGGTCGCCAATCTGCTGGGCGAAGAGGGGGCGGGTTTCCGCTACGCCATGGCCGGGCTGGACGGCGGGCGGCTGAACATCGCCGCCTGTTCGCTGGGCGGGGCGCGGCTGGCGCTGGAGACGGCGCAAGCCTACGTCGCCACGCGCAAACAGTTCGGCAAGCCGCTGGCCGAGTTTCAGGCGCTTCAGTTCCGTCTGGCCGACATGGCGACGGATCTGGAGGCGGCGCGGCTGATGGTGCTGCGCGGCGCCTGGGCCATCGACAACGACCACCCGGAAAAGACCAAATGGTGCGCCATGGCCAAGCGCCTGGCCACCGACGCCTGTTTCCAGATCGCCGACGAGGCGCTGCAACTGCACGGCGGCTATGGCTATCTGAAGGACTATCCGCTGGAACGGATCGTGCGCGACCTGCGGGTCCACCGCATCCTGGAAGGCACGAACGAGATCATGCGCGTGATCATCGCGCGGGAGATGGCCAAGTGAGCGACGCCGAGATCATTACACGCATCGAGAGCGGCGTCGGCCGCATCACCCTGAACCGACCCAGGGCGATTCACGCCCTGAACCGGACGATGTGCGAAACGATGATCGCCACTTTGCTGAGCTGGCGCGACGACGCGGCCGTGCGCTCCGTGCTGGTCGATCATACGGGCGAGCGCGGGTTCTGTGCGGGCGGCGACATCCGCATGATCGCCGAAAGCGGCGCCGGCGACGGTGTGGATGCGCGGGCCTTCTTCAAGGCGGAGTATCAGCTGAACGCCCTGATGTTCGGCTATCCCAAGCCGATCACCGCCATCGTCGACGGCATCGTCATGGGCGGCGGGGTCGGGATTTCGGAACCGGCGGATATCCGTATCGCCACCGAAAGGACCTCCTACGCCATGCCGGAGACAGGCATTGGCCTGTATCCCGAGGTCGGGGGCGGCTGGTTCCTGCCGCGCCTGCCGGGACAGACGGGTGTCTGGATCGGCCTGACTGGCGCACGGCTGAAGGCGGCGGACACGGTGGCCCTGGGTATCCACACCCACTTCGTGCCGTCCGAGGGCGTCGAGGCGCTGAAGACGGACCTGCTGGCCGATCCCGCCGATCCGTCGTCGGTCGCCGCGCGCCACGCAAAGGACGCGGGCCCCGCGCCCCTCGCTGCCCACCGTGAGGCCATCGACCGGCTGTTCGCCTTCGACACGGTGGAGGAGATTTTCGCGGCGCTCGAAGCCGACGGATCGGACTGGGCGGCGGCGCAACTGGCGACGCTGAAGACCAAGTCGCCGACCTCGCTGAAGGTCACGCTGCGCCACATCCGCGAGGGGGCGAAGGCCGCGTCCTTCGACGCCAACATGGCCGTGGAGTACGCCGTCAGCGGCCGGATCGGCGCGACCTACGACTTCCAGGAAGGCGTGCGGGCCGTGATCGTGGACAAGGACAATGCGCCGAAATGGTCCCCGGCGGACCTGTCGGGCGTTACCGACGCGACGCTGGACGCGCTGTTCGCGCCCCTGCCGGACAATGAAAAATGGACGCCGCTGCCGTGAAAAGGCTGGGTCCCCGCTTTCGCGGGGATGAGCGGAAGCACAAAGGGAGAGAGACCATGACCAAGATCGCCTTCATCGGCCTGGGCAATATGGGCGGCGGCATGGCCGCCAATCAGGCCAAGGCGGGCCATGCGGTCGCGGCCTTCGACCTGTCGCCCAGCGCGCTGGAGCGGGCCGCGTCCCAGGGCTGCACCCCCGTGGGATCGGTGGCTGAGGCGGTCAAGGACGCCGAACTGGTCGTCACCATGCTGCCCGCCGGTCCGCATGTGCGATCCGTCTATTCGGAACAGATCATCGGCGCGGCGCCGTCCACCGCCCTGCTGCTGGATTGCTCGACCATCGACGTGGAGACGGCGAGGACGGTCGCGGGTCTCGCCAAGGAGGCGGGCTACGCCTTCGCCGACGCTCCGGTGTCGGGCGGCACGGCGGCGGCGGATGCGGGGACCTTGGCCTTCATGGTCGGCTGCGACGAAGGTGATTTCGCGCGCGTCGAGACGGCGCTGGAGCCGATGAGCCGCATCACCATCCGCGCGGGCGATCACGGCGCGGGGCAGGCGGCCAAGATCTGCAACAACATGCTGCTGGGCATCTCCATGCTGGGCACGTGCGAAGCCATCGCCCTGGCCGAAAAACTGGGCCTGGACCCGGAGCGCTTCTTCGAGATCGCGTCCAAGTCGTCGGGCCAGTGCTGGAGCGTGACAAGCTATTATCCCTGGCCCGGCCCGGTGCCGACCGCCCCGTCCAACCGCGACTATCAGGGCGGGTTCGCCACGGCCATGATGCTGAAGGACCTGAAACTGGCGCAGGACGCGGCGGCCAAGTCCGGCGCGACAACGCCGCTGGGCGCCCAGGCCGAGGCTCTGTACGCACTGTTCGACGGCATCGGGCACGGCGGGCGCGACTTTTCGGCCATGCTGCAGATGCTGAGGGGGCGGCTGGCGGATTTGGACCCCGCCTGAAGACCCTTCGACTCGGTTTATTCTGACGGTCGGAAGGCCCGCGACGCCGCCCCGTTGCGGGCCTTGTTACCTGTTCGGGTCTGCCGATAACTGGCGCATTCTCGCTTGGATAATGGCGACGACGGCTTGGCCCTGTCGGACGTGCAGCGCCTCGTTGGCGATTGAAATCGCAGATTATTCAGCCCGCGTCCGCGCCGACTTCCATCGCACTTCTTTGCACAACCTGACCCGACGTCTCGCAAAATTGACGGAAATGCGACCTTCAGACGCTTGCGGGCCGGATTACTCCTGTGTCATGTAACCGCTTACATTCTGTATCGACGGAACTTCGACAAGAAGCCGGCACGGTGGGAATTCAGGGAGACGATCGATTGGACATGGCCGCACCGACCGCTGAGTCGACCGCCGGGCAGGAGGGTTCCCCCTTCGCCAAGGCCGCCACCATGCGTGACGTGGCCGAACGCGCCCAGGTGTCCGTCGCCTCCGTCTCTCGTGTGCTGAACGGTCTGGGCGTGACGTCCGACGCGACCCGCCAGCGTGTGCTCGATGCTGTGGAGCATCTGCGCTACGTCCCCCATTTCGGCGCCCGCAGCCTGTCGACCAGCAAGAACGACACCATCGGGGTCATCCTGCCCGACCTGTTCGGCGAGTTCTTCTCGGAGTTGATCCGGGGCATGGATTTGGCCGCGCGGGCGCATGGCAAGCATCTGATCGTCTCCAGCTCGCATGACGGCGCCGAGGACACCCTGGCGGCCGTCCGCTCCATGCGCGGCCGCGTGGACGGAATGATCGTTCTGTCGCCCCATGTCGGCGCCGCCAATCTGGCCAATGAGTTCGCCGGGCGGATGCCGGTCCTGCTGATGAACGCTGGCACGGCCGAGGCCGGGCGCGCCGCCATCGTCATCGACAACCACGGGGGCGCGGTCGCGGCGGTCCAGCATCTGCGCGCCACAGGCCGGCGCCGCATCGCCCATATTCGCGGCGCCGCCGCCAACGTCGAGGCCGACACCCGCGCGGCCGGCTATGTCTCGGCGCTGGACGACCAGGCGCCGATCATCGTGGAAGGCGACTTCTCCCAGGCGTCGGGGCACCGCGCCGCGACGCAGCTTCTGGCCATGCCCCAGCGGCCTGACGCTGTTTTCGCCGCCAACGACATGATGGCGGTCGGCGCCCTTCTGGCCTTTCAGGAAGCGGGCGTGCGCTGCCCCGAAGACATCGCCGTCGTCGGCTTCGACGACGTGCCCATCGCCGCCCTGGTGCGGCCCGCGCTGACCACCATGCGCGTCAACATCGCCGAGATCGGCCGGCGAGGCGTCGAACGCCTGATCGGCCTGGTCCAGGCCGGCCAGACCGGCGAGGCCGCCGACACCAACTGCGAAATCGTCCGACCGATCCTGGTCGAACGCCAATCCACCGCGGCGGTCCCGACCGCCAGGTTCAACAAGGGGTGAGGGACGTCATGCCGACGCCAACCGATCCCAAGGGAAGGGGAGAACTCAGGATGACCCAGTTCAACACACGCAACCTGGCCCTGGCCGCCGCCTCGGTCCTGGCCTTGAGCATGGCCGTCGCGGGAGGCGCGTCGGCTCAGAACGCGACCACCACGCTTCGGGGCTCGGTCTACGACGGCCAGACCGCCGAAGCCGGCGCTACCGTGGTCGCGACCGAAGTGTCGACCGGCTATGCGACCCGCGCGCGCGTCGGCGCCGACGGGCGTTATGTCCTTTCGGGCCTGCGTCCCGGCACCTACCGTGTCCAGGTCACCAGCGCTGACGGTCAGACTGCGGAACAGACCGTCACCCTGTCGTTGGGCCAGGTCGGAACCCTGAACCTGGACGTCGCCGGGGCCACCGCTCCGACCGGCCAGGCCACGGCCGGCGCGACCGAGTTGGGCGACATCGTCGTCACCGGCCGTCGCGTGTTCGAAGTGCGCACGCCGGAAGTCGCCACAAACGTCACTCAGCAGCAGATCAACAACCTGCCGCAGATCAGCCGCAACTTCCTGAACTTCGCCGCGCTGGCTCCGGGCCTGCGCGTGACCGAAGACGATACGGAGCGGACGATTTCCGCCGGCGGCCAGACCGCCCAAGCCATCAACGTCTTCATCGACGGCCAGAACCGCAAGTCGCTGATCAACGACGGGGGCGTGGCCGGTCAGGACGACAGCCGTGGAACGCCATTCCCTCAGGGCGCGGTGCAGGAGTTCCGCGTCATCAGCCAGAACTTCAAGGCCGAATACGAGCAGGCCGGTTCGGCCATCATCACCGCCGTGACGCGATCCGGCACCAACGAGTTCCACGGCGACGCCTTCGTCTTCTACCAGGACCCTGACTGGGTGGCGCAGGACGAGATCTCTCGCCGTCGCGGCGCCGAAAAGGCCCCGGTGCGTCGTCTGCAATATGGCGCCAGCCTGGGCGGACCGATCATCCAGGATCGCCTGCACTTCTTCGGCGCCTATGAACGCAAGGACGAAGACCGCATCGCCCAGTCGTTCCTGAACCGCACCGAATACAACGACTTCTTCGCCGCCGACCTGGGTACGGTGTCCACGCCCTATGAGCAGGACGTCTTCTTCGGCAAACTGTCATGGCAGATCGACGACCGTCAGCGGCTGGAACTCAGCACGGAATACAAGACTGAAGAGGACATCCGCGGCGCCAGCGGTCAGAACGCCCCCAGCCGCGCCGCCCGCAACAATGGCGAGACCCAGGCCTTCAACCTTCGTCATCAGTTCCAGGGCCAGCATTTCCTGAACGAGTTCTCGATCGACTATCTGAAGTCGAGCTACGAGCAGTCGGTTATTAATGGCGGTGACTATGGTCGTCAGTATGTGATCTTCAACGACGACTCGACTGGACCGACCGGCCAGCCCGGCTTCCAGTACAACGTCAACAACAGAAACTCGACTGTCTTCACCGCTGGGGGACGTGCCGACGCGCAATTCCTGCAGCAGAAAAGCACGACGATCCGCAACGATCTGACGATCCCAGACCTGGCCTGGATGGGAACGCACACCATCAAGATGGGTGCGAAATATTCGATGCAGAACTATTTTGTGCAGAAGGATTTCGGTCGCAATCCGACTTTCACATACGACGTCGATGCGCGACCAGAGATCAACGGTAGCCGTGAAATCCCCGTCGCCGTGGATTTGGGCGTGGCTGTGCCTCCAGCGGATGTCGATAACAATGTCATCGGGCTCTATATCCAGGACGATTGGCAGATCACGGACAAGCTCGAACTCAACCTCGGCATTCGTTGGGACTATGAGGACAATGCGGTCAACAACGATTACCGCACGCCCGATTCCATCCGCAACATGCTGTCGGCGATCCAGAATCTTCCGGGCTACGACTTCCCTTCTTACTTCAACCCATCGGATTACATCTCGAACGGTGATCGCAAGGCGTTCAAGGGCGCGTTCCAGCCGCGCTTCGGCTTCTCGTACGATGTGTTCGGCGACGAGCAGACGGTGATCTTCGGCGGCGCCGGCCGCTATTATGACCGCATCGGCTTCAACTTTGCTTTCGACGAGCGTTTCAAGCCGTTCCAGTTCAACAAGACCATCTATTTCACGCGAAACGGGACACCTATCCAGACAGGCACAGATGGTTCCGGCAACCCGACATTCACCAACACTGTGGCTTGGAACACATCCTATCTGACGCCTGCTGGGCTCGATCCGCTGCTGGCCGCAAGCCCGGGCGCCGGCGAGGTCTTCCTGGTGAAGAACGATTTCGAGCCGCCGCGCACGGATCAGTTCAACCTCGGCATCCGTCAGAAGTTCGGCCGCTGGCAGACCGCGCTGACGCTGGCCGCCGGCCATACGGAGGGTGAATCGGCCTGGTATATCGCCAATGCGCTCACCGAGACGGGCGGGCGCTTCAACGGGCCGACCCCGGGCTCGGTCGGCTTCTCGCAGTTCCGCAACCTGATCTTCTTCCAGAACACGGATAAGGAGCGCGACTACAAGGCGATCTATCTGACTGCTGACAAGCCGTATAACGCCGAGGATCGTTGGGGCTTCAACATCGCCTACACCTATATGGATGCGACGCAGAACGGCAGCCGCGACAATGGCTACGGCGCCTTCGACTTCGACTACAACACCCCGGGCCAGTCGCCGAAGTATCGCTCTTCCACGGACGAGCGGCACCGCATCGTGGCGTCTGGCACCCTGGGCTTGCCCGCCGACTTCCTGCTGTCGGGCATAGTGACCCTGGGATCGGGGTTGCCGTACAACATCAACGATTGCCCGAGCGCCCCGGCCGGCGGTCCCAACATCTGCTGGAACGCGGGCAATCCTGAGAAGCGGGCTTTCTTCCCGGGCTTCAACTTCGCCTATCGCCAGGTCGATCTGCGTCTGACCAAGGGCTTCGACGTCTTTGGGGGGCAGCGGGTCGAGTTCATCGCCGACGCGATCAACATCTTCAACTTCACCAACTTCAAGTCGTTCGATACCGGCTTCAACAGCCCGCGCTACGGCGCTGGAACCGAAGTCTATCTGCCGACCCGCAGCTTCCAGGTTGGCCTGCGCTACGCCTTCTAAACCCTGAGCCTAGGCCGTCTTTCGCTTGTCGGAAGGCGGCCTTTCTTTTTGATGCAGACCCAGTGAGCGTGCCCATGAATCGTCGAAACTTCCTGATGCGGACCACCACGGGCGCGGCGGCTGTGGCCGTCGGGTTTCCGGTGATGGCGGCGGCGCAGCAGGCGGGGGCGACGGGGGCGATGGCGGGGGCGGTCAATGGGACGCAGAGGCGGCCTTTGCGGCTGGATCAGGAGATCGAGGAGCTGCAGGAGCGGACGTTCCGCTGGTTCGAGAAGGTCACGGATCGGCGCACGGGCCTGACGCCGGATCGCTGGCCCACGCCGTCCTTCTGTTCGGTGGCGGCGGTCGGGTTCGCCCTGACCTGCTGGCCGGTGGGCGTCGAGCGCGGCTGGATAAGCCGGGCCGAGGCGCGTGAGCGGACGCTGACGACCCTGCGGTTCTTCCATGATCTGCCGCAGGGACCGGAAGCCACCGGCACGGCGGGTCACAAGGGGTTCTTCTATCATTTCCTGGACATGGAGACCGGGCTTCGGTTCGCGCAGAACGAGCTGTCCACGGTCGATACGGCCCTGCTGATCGGCGGCATGCTGTTCGCGGCCCGCTATTTCGACGGCCGTCACGCCGACGAGGCGGAAATCCGCCAGAAGGCCCAGGCCATCTACGAACGGATCGAATGGCCGTGGGCCGTGATCCGCGACAACCGCATCACCATGGGCTGGCATCCCGAGAGCGGCTTCATCCCCTCGGACTGGCACGTCTATAACGAGGGGATGCTGGTGCTGCTGCTGGCCATCGGCAGCCCGACCCATCCGGTGTCGGTCAATGTCTGGCACGAATGGGCCGCCAGCTATAACGAGAGCTGGACCGACCGCTGGGGCAGCTGGCATCTGAATTTCGCGCCCATCTTCGGGCACCAGTACAGCCACATGTTCATCGACTTCCGCGGCATTCGGGACGCCTGGATGCGGGGGCAGTCGGCGCAGTTGGGCGAACAGCTGGACTATTTCGAAAACAGTCGCCGCGCCGTCTACGCCCAGCAGAAGTACGCCCATGACAATCCGGGCGGCTGGGCGGGCTATTCGTCCGAGGTCTGGGGCCTGACGGCCTGCGACGGGCCGGGCGATTTCAAACAGATCATCGACGGCAAGGCGCGCGAGTTCTTCAGCTATTCCGCGCGCGGGCCGGGCGAGCGTGACGACGGCACCATCGCGCCGACGGCGGCGGCCAGCTCCATCGCCTTCGCGCCCGAGATCGTCGTGCCCTGCGTCAAGGCGATGAAGCGGACATACGGGGCGGGCCTCTATACCGAATGGGGTTTCCTCGACAGCTTCAACCCGACCCTGACCGTGCGCGACGGGCCGCTGCAACACGGCAGGATCGTGGACGGCGTGGGCTGGGTGGACGGCGACTATCTGGGCATCGACCAGGGGCCGATCGTCATCATGACCGAGAACCACAGGTCCGAGTTCGTCTGGCGCCATATGCGCGGCGAGCCCAATATCCGCCGCGCGCTCGACACCGCGGGCTTCACCGGCGGTTGGATGAACGGATGAGTTTGACGGCGCCCAGGCCCCATCTCGATAGACGTGGCGCGCTGGCCCTGATGGCGGGAGGGGCGGCTGCGGCCTGCACCCCGCGCCGTGACGGCGAGACCGTGCTGCGCTTCTGGGCCATGGGCAACGAGGGCGGGACGGTGGGTCAGTTGATGCCCGAGTTCGAGCGCCGCAATCCCGGGGTTCGGGCTTCGATCCAGCCCCTGCCGTGGACCGCCGCGCACGAAAAGCTGCTGACCGCCTACGCCGGCGCCTCGCTGCCGGACGTCAGCCAGATCGGCAATACCTGGGTGGCGGAGCTGACCGCCATCGGCGCCCTGTCGCCGACCCCGCCCGAGGCCGCGAACCTGTTGACCGATCAGTTTTCGGCGGTGCTGGAAACGAACGAGATCGTCGGCCGGGCCATGACCACACCCTGGTATGTGGACACGCGGCTGCTGTTCTATCGCAAGGATTTGCTGGCGCGGGCCGGCTTCGGGGCGCCGCCCGAGGACTGGGCCGAATGGAAGCGGGCCATGCACGCGATCAAGCGCGTGGCGGGCGGGGGCGACTACGCCATCTTGCTGCCGCTCAATGAGTTCGAGCAGCTTCTGACCTTCGGGCTTCAGATCGACGAGCCGCTGCTAAGGGATCGGGACACGCGCGGGAACTTCTCCAGTGCCGGCTTCGTCGCGGCCCTGGCCTTCTACCGCAGCTTGTTCGCTGAAGGCCTGGCGCCGCTGGCCTCATCGACGCAAATTTCCAACGTCTGGACCGAGTTCGCCAAGGGCTATTTCAGCTTCTACTTCTCCGGGCCGTGGAGCGTGGGCGATTTCCGCAGCAAGCTGCCCGCGTCGTTCCAGCCGAACTGGGCCACGGCGGGCGTGCCGGGACCGAACGGCCTGGGCGCCTCGGCGCCGGGTGGGTCGAGTCTTGCGGTCTTCAAGACCTCGCCGCATCAGGATGCGGCGTGGGCCCTGGTGCGCTATCTGTCCGAGCCGGCGGTGCAGGCCCGGTTCAACACCATCGTCGGCGACCTGCCGGCGCGCCAGAGCGCCTGGGACATCGCGGGCGTCGAACGCGACCCGATGCTGGCGCCGTTCCGGGGCCAGCTGGCGCGGGCCAGGGCGGTGCCCAAGGTGCCGGAGTGGGAGCGGATCGTGACGGAGATGCAGATCGTCGCCGAACGGATGGTGCGTGGCGAATACAGCCCCGAGACCGCCGCCGCCGAGATCGACCGCCGCGCCGACCGACTGCTGGAAAAGCGCCGCTGGATGATGGAACAGGGCAGGGCCGTATGACCGTCGCCGACCCCACTTTGGCGAGGGCCAGGCCGTCGCGCGGACGCGGCGCCCGCGAGCGGGCCGCCTGGGCCTTCGTCGCCCCGGCCCTGCTCGCCATCGGCCTGTTCTTCGCCATTCCGGTGATCGCGGCCCTGCTGCTCAGCCTTACCGACTTCGACATCTATGTCCTGGCCAACCTGGACAATCTGCGTTTCGTCGGCCTGCAGAACTATGAGCGGTTGCTGAGCAATCCCCTGTTCTGGGGCGCGATGAAGAACACCCTGACCTTCGCCGTTCTGGGCGTGCCGCTTTCCATCGCCGCGTCCCTGGCGGCGGCGGTGATCCTGAATGCGCGGGTGGTGAAGTGGCGGCCGATCTGGCGGGTGATGTTCTTCGCCCCCTATGTCACCACCCTGGTCGCGACGGCGGTGGTGTGGCGCTATCTGCTGCACACCCGCTACGGCGTCATCAACTGGGGGCTTGAAAGCATCGGCCTGCCCGCCGTGGACTGGCTGGGCGACCCCTCGACCTCGATCCCCGCCATCCTGATGTTCGTGGTCTGGAAGATCTTTGGCTACAATATGCTGATCTTCCTGGCGGTGCTTCAGACCGTGCCGGACGATTTGTATGAGGCCGCGCGCATCGACGGCGCCGGGCCGTGGAAGCAGTTCCGCCATGTGACCCTGCCGGCCATCGCGCCGACCATGCTGCTGGTCTCGATCATCTCTGTCGCCAGCTTCTTCCAGCTGTTCGCCGAACCCTATGTAATGACCCAAGGCGGCCCGGCCCAGAGCACGGTGACGGTGCTCTACTTCATGTACGAAGAGGGCTTCAAATGGTGGAACCTGGGCTCCGCCAGCGCCGTCGCCTTCGTGCTGTTCCTGTGCATCCTGGCCATCACCCTGGTTCAGCTGGCGGTGGCGAAGCGGGTGGGGGCGTATCAATGAAAATCCGCGCGATCCTGCTCAATCTGGCCGTCGGCCTCATCGCCCTGATCGTGCTGTTCCCGCTGGTCTGGATGGTGTCGGTCAGCTTCATGGCGACGGGCGAGGCGGCCGTCTTCCCGCCGCCGCTGCTGCCCTCGCACTGGACGCTGGAGCATTATCGCGACCTGTTCCTGAACCAAGGCATGGGTCGGTATCTGTGGAACAGCTTCGCGCTTGCGACCCTGGCGACCATCCTTGCTTTGGGCTTCACGGTCCCGGCCGGCTACGCCTTCGCCAAGCTGAAGTTCAAGGGGCGCGAGCGGCTGTTCCAGTTTCTGGTCGCCGCGCTGGTGGTGCCGGCCCAGATCGGCACCCTGCCGCTGTTCCTGATGTTGAAGTCGATGGGGTTGGTGAACACCTACGCCGGGGCGCTGGTCCCGTGGCTGGCCTCGATCTTCGGCCTGTTTCTGGTGCGTCAGTATGCGCTGAGCATTCCCGACGAGATGCTGGAGGCCGCCCGTATCGACGGGGCCGGCGAGGGACAGATCTTCCGCCGCGTGGTCCTGCCGACGCTGCAGCCGATCATCGTGACGCTTGGCCTGTTCGTCTTCCTGGGCAGTTGGAACGACTTTCTGTGGCCCCTGATCATCCTGACGGATCAGTCGAACTATACGCTGCCGGTCGCCTTGGCCGCGTTGTCGCGCGAGCATGTGCAGGACATCGAACTGATGATGGCCGGCGCCGTCGTGACCGTCGCGCCCGTGCTGATCCTCTTCCTCGCCCTGCAACGCTACTATATCCGTGGAATGCTCGCGGGCAGCGTGAAGGGGTGATCTTCGAAGCTGTCTCGCTTCCCTAATATCGTCATCCTCGCCCCTGTGGCGAGGATCCAGACTCCCGGTGGCGGACGTGCGTCCCCGGTTTTCACTGAGTCTCTGGATCCTAGGCACAAGGCCTAGGATGACGGTGTTTGGGGGCGAAAATGGAGTAGCGAAATGCGTTTTCTGACCTCTGCCCTCGCTCTCAGCGCCGCTCTCATGGCTGCGCCCGCTGCCGCGCAGGAGACGCGCGTTCTCGACAGCATGGATGACGCGGCGCGGTGGGAGGCCACGGCCTCCACTGATGTTTACGCCGCCGTCTCCGCCGTCGCCGGTCATGACGGACGGGCTGTGCGGCTCGACTACGATTTCGACAGCAAGGCGGGTTATGCGGTGCTCAGCAGGCCGTTGCCGTTCGACCTGCCCGACAATTACGAGATCAGCTTCTGGGTGCGCGGCCAGGGACCCGCGAACACCTTCGAGGTCAAGTTCACCGATGCGTCGGCCGAGAATGTCTGGTGGAAGCAGACGGTCCGCTACGACTTCCCCGACGGCTGGACCAGGTTCGTCATCAAGCGGCGTCAGGTCTCCAAGGCCTGGGGGCCCAGCCCCGAGACCGAACTGCGCCGCGCAGAACGGGTCGAGTTCGTGGTGGTGGCGGCCGACGGCGGGCGCGGCTTCATCGACATCGACCAGCTTTCGATCCGCCAACTGCCCGTCGATCCGGCCGTGCCGCCCCAGCCCATCGCCAGCGACGGCCGCTCGCCCTCCACCGCGTCGCGCGCCGTGGACAATGACCTAAAGACCGCCTGGACCCCGCCCGTGAGCGAGACGTCGGCCCTGACGCTGGACCTGGGTTATGAGCGTGAGTTCGGCGGCCTGACCCTGCGCTGGGGCGAGCGCGGCGCGGCGGCGGACTATCGCGTTTCGGTCTCGACCGACGAGCGGGACTGGCGCGAGTTGGCGACGGTCACGGGCGGCAACGGCGGCGTTGATTGGCTGAGAACGCCAGAGGCGAGCGCGCGCTGGCTGAAGCTGCAGCCGCTGCGGCCCGTTCCGGCGCCGGACGTGGTCGGTTCGTCCGGCGCGGGTCAGAGGCTGGGCGCGGCCCAGGCGACCACCTATGCGCTGAACGAGATCGAGGTCGAGCCCCTGGCCTTCGGCGCCGACCCCACGGTCTTCGTCGAGGCGGTGGCCAAGGAGAACCGGCGCGGCCTCTATCCGCGCGGCTTCTCGGGCGAACAATCCTATTGGACCCTGGTCGGTGTCGATGGGGGCGGCGAGAGCGGCCTGATCGGCGAGGACGGCGCCATCGAACTGCGCCGCGCCGGCCCCAGCATCGAGCCCTTCGTAGTGGACAACGGGCGGCTGATCACCTGGGCCGACGTCAATATCGAACAGGGGTTGAAGGACCGCGACCTGCCGATCCCGTCGGTGACCTGGACCGCCGACGACTGGAGGCTGAAGATCACCAGCTTCGCGGACGGGCCGGCCGATCAGGCGCAACTGTGGGGGCGTTACGACCTGACCAACACCTCCAGCCGGCCGCGCACCCTGACCCTCGCGCTGGCCGCCCGGCCGATGCAGGTGAATGCGCCGCGTCAGTTCCTGGCCATTCCCGGCGGCGTCAGCCCGGTCGAGACGATCAGCTGGCACGGCGCCGAACTGAGGCTGAACGACACAGTGCGGGTGCAGCCGCTGGCGGCCCCGGATATGGTCGCGCTGGCGACCTTCGATGCCGGCAGCGATCCGCAGTCCCTGATCCTGCCGTCTGCGCGCCGACCGGCCGCAGAGGTCATGACGACGACCGACGCCACAGGTCTGGCGGCCGGCGCCCTGACCTACGAGGTGACGCTGCAACCCGGAGAAACGCGAACGGTCGGATGGGTGTCGCAACTGTCCGGCGAAGACCTGGCGCCCGAGCCGATGGGGCAGGCGGCTGCGGTTCTGGATGTGGTCGAGGCGCGGCTGGCCGGCGAATGGCGCCAGAAGCTGGACCGCGTCGAACTGACCCTGCCGCCCGCCGCCCAGCGCATCGAGGACGCGCTGAAATCCTCGCTGGCCCATATGCTGATGTCGCGTCAGGGGCCGATCCTGCAGCCCGGCACCCGCAGCTACAACCGTTCGTGGATCCGCGACGGGGCCATGATGGCCGAGGGGCTGAATCGGCTGGGCATGGCCGAGCATTCCGCCGACTATCTGCGCTGGTACGCCCCCTATGTGTTCGAGAACGGCAAGGTGCCGTGCTGCGTCGATTCGCGCGGCGCCGATCCGGTGCCCGAGAACGACAGCCACGGCCAGTTCGTCTTCCTGGCCGCCGAAACCTATCGCTACACCCGCGACGAGGCCCTGTTGCGCCAGGTCTGGCCGCAGGTGCAGAAGGCCATCGCCTATATGGACGAGCTGCGCGCCTCGACCCGGACGGCGGCGTTCCAGGCGCCGGATCAACGCCACCTCTACGGCCTGCTGCCGCCGACGATCAGCCACGAGGGCTATTCGGACAAGGCGGCCTATTCCTACTGGGACGATTTCTGGGGCCTGCTGGGCTACAAGGATGCGCTCTTCATCGCCGAGACTTTGGGCGATGCGGACGCCGCCGCCCGCTATGCGGCTGCGTGGGATCAGTTCGCCGCCGATATCCGGGCGTCGATCACGGCGACGGCGCAGCATCACGGCATCGACTGGATCGCGGGGGCTGCGGATCGGGGCGATTTCGACGCCACCTCGACCACCATCGCCCTGTCGCCGGCGGGCGAACAGGATAATCTGCCGCCAGAGCTGATGGCGCGAACCTTCGACCGTTATTGGGAAAACTTCCAGAACCGACTGACCAATCGCACGGCTTGGAAGGACTATACGCCCTACGAATGGCGGCTGGTCGGCGCCTATGTGCGGCTGGGCCAGAAGGACCGGGCGCTGGCGGTGCTGGACTTCCTGATGGCCGACCGCCGGCCCGAGGCCTGGAACGGCTGGGCCGAGGTGGTGGGGCGCGAAAAGCGCGAGCCGCGCTTCATCGGCGACATGCCCCATGCCTGGATCAGCTCCGACTATATCCGCTCGGCCCTGGACCTGTTCGCCTATGAACGCGACCACGATCACGCCCTGGTGCTGGCGGCGGGTGTGCCGGCGGCTTGGCTGGACACCCCGGAAGGCGTCGGGGTGAGGGACCTGCGCACCGCCTATGGGCCGTTGACCTATGCCTATCGCAAGGAACGGCAGGGGTATGTGCTGACCCTGGGCGGCGGAGCGACGCCGCCGGGCGGGTTCGTGCTGCAATGGAAGGCGGGGCAGGAACGGCCGGAGCGGGTGCGGATCGACGGTCGCGCGGCGGCATGGACGGGCGATGAGTTGGCGATCCCGGCGGGCGCGCGGCGGGTCGTCCTGAATTGATCCTTCTCCCCTTGGGATAAGTCCCAAACGCTAACTTGCTAGAATCAAACGATATTTTGTGCTATGAAGTTCATACACGATGTATGCACGTCACGGCAGATCAATGACTTAGCGCCGCGATGTGCACGAAATCTGCACGACGATGGAGGCTGTCATGGCGTTTGTCACGGACAAGGAAGAGCTGAAACCCGGACTGGTCATCTTCCGGCGGGGCGATTTGCAGACCCGGGATTGGTATTGTCGAGTCCGACTGCCGAAGGCGACGCGCTACAAGACCATCGCCTTAAAGACGCCGGACATCACGACGGCGCGTACCCTAGCCTACGACCACGAAAGCGAAGTCCGCTTTGCGTTGAAGCGAAATCTGCCGGTGTTCAACCGTCCATTTTCGGCGGTGGCGAAGGACTACATCGCAGAGCAGAGACTGCGCGCGCAGCGCGGCGAGATCACGCCGGGCCGGGTGAAGCTCATCGAGTCGGTCGTGAAGAACCAGCTCAATCCCTATGTCGGCAAGATCCAGATCGACCTCATCGCTCTGGACCGCTGGCAGAACTATCCGTCCTGGCGACGGTCGCTCGGTCAGGGGCGGATGACGCGCCATGGCAATGTGCGACCGATGACGGACGCCGAACGCGATGCTGCCAAGGCCCTCGCCGATGACAAGGCGAAGCAGAAAGGGGGCGCGGTCGGCAAGCAAACGGCGGAGACCCCGGAGCCCGAGAACACGGACTGGATCATCGTCAGTGACGCGACCATTCGCTTCGAGATGAAGATCTACCGCGCCATCATCAATGACGCCGTTTCCAAACAGGAGGCCCCGCCTCATCACCGGATCGAAGGCATGCCGTCGCTTGAGAAGCAGCGCCGGGATGCGTTCTCGCTGGAGGAATACCGCCGCCTCCATACCCACGCCCGCACCAAGTGGGTCGATGCCGCGAAGACCGAAACCGCCCGCTGGTACCGGGCCATGGTTTATCAATTCGTCCTGATCATGTGCAACACCGGCATGCGGCCTTCAGAGGCGCGTAACCTGCGTTGGCGCGACGTGATGGAGGCGACTGACAAGAACGGTCAGCCGGTGACGGTGTTGTCCGTGCGTGGCAAGGGCAAGTCCCGCCAGCTTGTCGCGCCGAGCAGCAATGTCGGGAAATATCTGGACCGCATCCGCGCCATCGCGGTGAGCACCGCGCCAGAAGCTCCGGTGTTCAGCAGCGCCACCGGCGCAGAGGAACGCACCCTCTACAAGGCCTTCATCGCGGACCTGCTGGACCACGCGAACCTGCGGGTCGGTCCATCCGGCATTCTGCGCTCGACCTATTCGTTCCGGCACACCTACGCCACCATCCGCCTGACCGAAGGCGTCAGTGAACTGCTGCTGGCCGAGCAGATGGGAACGTCGGTGCAGATGATCCAAGAGCATTACGGCCATGTGGACACCATCAAGCATGCCGACCTCGTGTTGCAGGGCATGAGCGACTGGGAGCCGCAGGAGCCAACCTGGCGCGCCATGCGGGATCTTCGCGGGTCTGAACGCGGTGCCGAGCTGGCGGGTGCTATCCGCCGCGAATCGCGGGTGCGGCATGATCCGATCTTGAAGGCCGACCGGTTGGTGAAGGATTGGAAGCGGCTGGAAACGCAGCATGACCGGCTGGACGGGTGGCGGCACAGAGGCGAACGCCAACGCGTGGAGGCGCGCATGAAGGCGATGGCGGGCACGCTGAAGCGCGATCCGCAGCTGGCATCGCTGGTGCGGTCGCGGGCGCAGGACTTGGGAATGGGCCAGAGTTCGACCCTCGGTCGGGTGATCTCGGCGCGTAGCGTGCAGCAGGCGACCCAGCAGATCGGGCGGGACTTGCATCGGGGCCTGTCGTTGTAACGAAGTCAGGAGGCGAGGATGGCGGAGGATCAAGCGGGCGACCCGGCCCAGGCGTTCGAGGACCTGCGGGCCGAGGTCTCGGTGCTGCGCCGCGCTATCGAGGGCCTTCCAGCGGCGATCCGGGAGAAGCGGCCGCCTGACTACAGTCAGGATCTCGCGATACTCGGCAAGGGTCTCGACGAGATCGGTCAGTCGTTGGAGACGGTGCTGGCCTCGCCTGCGCTTAACCTCACGCCCGAGCAGCAGGGCCAAGGTATCGCGAGGGCGGGTTCGGCGCTGGTGCGGGAGGCGGCGCAGAGGCTGGACCGCGCCGCGCAGGAGGCGGAGCGCGAGCGGTCGCGGCTCTCCGGCCTCATCGGTCAGGCCTGGGCGAAGGATAGGCAGGTCCGGTTGCTGGGCTGGATCGGGGGCGTGGCGTTCGCGGTCGGGCTGTTGCTTTCGCCGATCCTCGCCGGCGTCTTGCCGTTCGGGCTGAACACGCGGGTGGCGGCTCTGGTGATGCGGGAGGATCGCTGGACGGCGGGCGGAGCGTTAATGCGGGCGGCGAATCCGATGGGCTGGGGTCGTATCGTCGCGGACGCCCGGCTTGCCGACGAGAACCGGGACGCCCTTGAGACGTGCCGGGCGGCGGCGATCGACAGCGGGAAGGTGCAGCGGTGCACGGTGACGGTGGCGCCGCCGAAGGATTCGGTAGCAGACCGCTACCAGAGTAGCAGCCTAGTGCTGCCACCCATGATCTCTTAGGGGCTTAGCAGAAGTCTGCTTCGGGCATTGATGATCATGACTGACATCGACCCATTGCGGACCTGCACGTTAGCTACACTCCCAGGCACAGGCCGTCAGCCGAAGATCAATCTCCCTGCGAGAGCGCCAGACGCAATAAGTAGCGGCGCCGCCCACTTCCCTTTCGCCAGCCACGCCGCTGCCAGTGCTGTTAGGAAAATGAGGGCAGCGCCCCAAAGGATCGGCGCACGTTCAGCCGTTGACCACGTCAGCTGGAGACAGGTCGCGCCAATGATTCCAACCACGGCCGCTGCGACCCCAGCTAACACGCGGTGCAGCGCCGGGTTGTCCACCACGGCTTCCAACCGTTCGAACAGTATCAGGGAGAAGGCGAAGGCCGGCAGGAAGATGCCCGCTGTCACCGCCAAGGCTCCGGTCCAACCGCCTGCGACATAGCCGGCGAAAGTACCGAAAATCACCAGTGGCGCGGGCAACACTCCAGCCAAGGCGACACCGTCGAGAAAGGCGCCGTCGGACAGCCATCCCCGTCCCACGGTATCGGCACGAACGTAGGGAATGGCTGTGTAGGCCCCGCCAAAGGTCAGAAGCCCGCCCTTGAGACCTGCAACAAACAGATCAAGCGTTCCCGCTTCAGTGATAGGGCCGTTGACCTTGATAGCCGCAGTCATCCCGACTGAGTGCAGGATGACAGATAGCGCAACGGCGACCATACCGACGCCCAAAGCGATCCAGGGTCGTCCGCTGAACCCGTAGATCAGGCCTCCAGCGACGAGCGGTATCCAGAACGGCGCGCCGATGAGGCTGGACGCAAAGCCGAGGCCTGCCAGCAACCACAGCATTCGGTCTTCAAGGACGTGCCGCCCGATCCGCTGCACCGCCCTGATGATGAGCGCCACCACGACGATCTGAACCCCGAGCAGCGCACCGGTCCAGACAGCGCGACCGGCGACCAAGACGTCATAGGCCCATGCCGCCAGCATCATAAGGATAAAGCCCGGCAACATGAACCCGAGGCCCGCTAGAACGCCGCCTATGCGGCCACGCGCCAACATCCCCATGTGTACGCAAAGCTCATGCGCTTCTGGACCGGGAAGCGCCTGCATTACCGCCAGCAGGCGGTTAAACCGTGCACTGGAAATCCATCGCTCATGCTCAACGAGCTGGTGTCGGATCATGGCGATCTGCGCGACAGGCCCGCCGAATGCCAGGACGCCGAAGTGCAGAAATTTCAGGAACAGGGCGATGAGCGTAAGGCGAGGAGCAATCGCTTCTTCCCGTGCAGCGGCCATCACCTTGCTCCTATCTCCAAGCACGCGCGGCGCGACAGCGGGCCGCTCGCTATGTGTCAGGCAGACCTTAGAAGGAAGGCCCAAGGTCGTCGTGGGACGATTTCCGCTAACCCCCCCGTAGACGACATAACGGAGGTCTGCTTCCAGCGGCGTCTAACTAAGTCATCATCCTTCAAGTCCGCGTTTTAGGCGCACTCCCGGCCCCGACTCGCTTGTCCCTTCCAGGAAGGTGACCCCAGCGGTTTCAAGAGCCAGCTGAACAGCTTCGACATTAGCGGCAGAGCTACGCCCCGGACCGAGCTGGCTCTCCATACGCACGATGGTGGGCAGCGAGAGGCCCGACGCCTTCGCCAACGAAGGCTGGCTCCAACCGAGGAGGGCGCGCGCGGCCTTGATTTGTGGGGATGTCAGCACAGCAATGATGATTTTATTATCATGAAAGACTATTTTATATTGACGCGGCACTTGCCTTCGGCGATTATAAAATAATCATAGTTGATTGGAAGGCATTAGTCATGGGCTCGCGTCGAAAGACGGGCATCGAGGACGCGCGCCTGCCTGCACTTTCCAGGCGCGCGCTCATCGCCGGCACATCGGCCGTTGCGTTTGGGGCGGCCAATCCGGCTGCCGCTTCCGCTGCCCTGCTTCCCGCCGCCGATGCCGCTTCGGACGTAGCGACGCGGCGGTGCAGAAACTGGCTGGCCGTCGATGCCCAGATAGAGCGTCTCCAGACCCGTTGGGCGAAACTGGAAGGCTGGCTGATCCGGGAGCATTCGTGGTGCAACCTCACGCCGACTGAACAGCAGGCTTTGCCATGGTCCAAAGAGCTTCGCGACATAGACGGCATCTTGACCACGCTATTCGACAAGCGTGAGCGTCTTCTAGAGGCGATCCCTGATTCAAGCGCGGCGACCTTGGAGGCGATCGTTGCGCGGCTGGCAGTCGTTGAGCGTCTGATCTGGCCCGAGGACCATCCGGAGGCCCACGCAATGATCACGAGATCGCGGATGGACCTCATCGCGATCTCCCAAGGAACTTCCATGAACTTGTTGAACGCCTAGCCGGAAGGCGATCGACGACGTGCTGCTAATGATCGAGCCATCATCGGAATCGACTGGAGGACGAGCGGATGACAACGCCAAAGTCCCGGCCAAAACGCGGACGTGCAAGAAGCTCTGCGGATGTCCTTAAGGCGGCGATCCTGCGACTGCCTACCAACCTTCGCGACGTGTTCGTTCTCCATCGTTTCGGGGGGCTCACCTACGGCGAGATCGGATCGCAACTTGGGATAGCCCCGGACGCTGCGGAGGCGGCATTTGCTACCGCACTGGCTCGCCTCGCGCGGGCGGTCAGGATTTCCGAGGAGTGATGCTCCGCCATTTTCTGGAGTTGAAGCCCACTCGGCTGATAACCAGCGGCCAGATACGCGGCGGCCATTGAGCCGTAGCGACGGTAGATCGTGTAGGTGCTGGGCGTACCGTAAGCGTCCAGTATCTCACGCGACAGGCTGCCATGCTCGGCAAAGGCCCGTTTCAGGTGCTGGTGCAAATCGTCCATCGAATATCTCGGCTTGCCTCGGCCGTGACGGTTCATGTCGCCCTTAAAAAGGTGATGGTTCGCAAACTTGGCCGGCACGGGCAGGTTCAGTAGATCGCGAATGACCGGCATAGGGCCGACTTGCCGGTAGTAAACGCCGGGGCTCCATCGGCCGAAGCGTCGAATGAGGCCCTGACTGATGTAGCCATGGTCGGCGCCAACGCGCCGCAGATCGGCGAGCGCGGCTTTAAAAGCAACAGGAGTTCGGTTGCGCTGGCGCTTTCGTTGTGCAGCCTCGAAGACATCCTTTGTCACGATTGGGGGAACGCCGTCATCCACGACGATCCAGTCGGCGCGAGGCAGGGCGCCCCCAGACTTGACGCCGACTGGTCTGGAGTAACGCCCGCCGATGAGTTTGCCGATGTAGGCCTGGTTATCGAGGATGTACCGCACTCGTCTGGCTGACCAATCACCCCACTCAGCATTCACGTCCTGATCTGCCGTCAGTTTTCGCGCGACGCTCACAGTGGTCGCCTTCGGACGAAGATAGAGCGCGAATATTCGACGCACGAACTCCACCTCGGCGTCCGGTCCCAGGATGAGCTTGGTTCGCACACCTTGCTGTTTACGGACGAACGAACCCGATGGTGCGGCGAGCATCGTGCCATCACTGCGCGTGAATATCCGCCGCAAGCCGAGCGGAGCCCGCCCTCCGGTCCAGAATCCTTGGGCCAATAGTCCACGCTGAGCGCGTGTCACCTTCTCGGAAAGGTCATGGCTGTACTGTCCCGCCATGGTCCGTTTGATATGCTTCATCAGTTGCGACATCGGACTGCCGTCGTTTTTAAAACCGTCAGCGCAATAGAGGACAGGTACGCCCGCCTGAACGCACATGAACTCGTAGTAGGCGGCCTGGTCGGAATTTTGGAACCGGCCCCATCGGCTGACGTCGTAAACAAGGACGCAGGTGAACCCGCTGTCCCCTGAAAGCACGTCGGCTAAAAGGGCTTTTAGACCGTCTCTGTTACGGAGAGAGACCCCACTCACGGCGGCGTCTTCGTAAGTCCGAACGATCTGCATCCCATGTTCGACCGCAAAGGCCTCGTTGGTCGCCTTCTGGAACGTGGGTGAGTATTCTTGTCGCTCAGTCGACATTCGCACGTACTGCGCTGCTTTAATCGGCGAGGCCTGCATGTTCATCTCCCGCAATATCTGATGGATCTGAACATCAGCACTCGGACGACTTTTGATTGTCAAAGCGAGTTAGAGTGGATGGTTGGGCTTAGGCCGCCCTGGCGATCTCATTCCATTCGGACGGTCGCCCTAGCGCAACAGGCTTGGGGCTTTGCCGTGCGCGCACCGTTCGCCCGCTTGGGTATTTCAGGCACTGAAGTTCATGGCGATCTGCGCTGGGGCGCAGGAGGGCTTTAGGCTGCGCCACGAGCTTCCGACGCTGCCAGAGATCTCGTCCCTCTCGGGTGACAATCCCTATCGCAAGAGACTTGGGGCGTCGCCCCCGGCGCACTCCGAAGAGCCTTCCGCCCAGCTTCTCTCGCGATGCTCGTTGCAGCCGGGTCCCCGCGAAGCCTCCCGCTACGTTTGCTCCCCCAGTCTCGCCGACGGGCAAGGGTTCAGTACGAACCCAAACTCCAGAGGCGGATATGAAGAATGACTATTCAATAACTCGGACACGCTGGAATGGCATCGAGATCGAAATCCGGTGGAACGCCGACTATCTGGTCTATGACGACCGAACCCATATGGCCCATCTGGAAGTGGTGAGCGTGTCACCCGAGCGAGCGCCATTGCCGATCACCGAGACCGGCTACAGGTCGCATTTCACGCCCAAGGCGGCGATGGATGGTTACGAAAGTGCGGAAGCCTTCGTGGAGGCGTGGCTCGATCAGGCTTCGCGTTCGCCTGAATGGACGGCCTTTGAGGAAGCGAGCAGGCAGCTCTCGCTGTTCTAGGCGGGCGGAATGGTTGCGGTTGGCGCGGACGCCCACCGTTCCCGTCACTCCTTTGGCTGGCGAGACTTCCGCGCGTTGGGCGCAGGAGCGGCTGCGGCGGCCTTCGCCTGGTGCCATATCGAGCCCAACCGCTGACGCTGACAGCAGCCCAAACCAGTGGACGCCGCCAGCGACTCCAGCCATCTTTTGTGGGCAACGTGCAGAATTATCTACACGAACTCTACACGGCACTTCTCTCCGATAAGATTATTCTGTTTTACAGAGAGTTAAGCGGGATCAAGGAGCCTATACTTCTCCCCATGGGGGAGAAGGTGGGGCCGGAGGCCCCGGATGAGGGGTATCTATCCGCATCGAAACGGCGAGGGCGAGGTTGTGGAAGCTGCCCCCTCATCCGTCTCGCTTCGCGAGCCACCTTCTCCCCCGAGGGGAGAAGGACTTTCAAAGGCGTTTGAACGCCTTGCCGCTCGCGTCGAACAGGTGCGCCTGTTTCGCGGGGACGTGCAGCGTCAGTCGCTCGCCGGCCTTGGCGCGCAGTTCGCCGGCCAACTGAACCGTCAGCGTGTCTTCGGTCGCCGGGTGCTTCAGGTGCGCCATGGTCGTCGCGCCCAGGGTTTCGACGAACATGACCTCGGCGTTCAACGCATCGCCGTCGCCGCCTAGGGTCAGGTGTTCAGGGCGGACGCCCAGTGTCACGGCATCGCCGGGCTTGGCCGAGGCGGCGTCCACGGCGATTCGGATCGTCTCGCCGGCCGTCGTCTTCACCGTCGCGCCGCCTGCCGACGCCTCGATGATCTCGCCCGCCAGCAGGTTCATCTTCGGGCTGCCGATGAAGCCGGCGACGAATAGGTTGGCGGGGTGGTCGTACAGGTCCATCGGCGCGCCGACCTGTTCGATCCGGCCGCCGTTCAGCACCACGATCCGGTCGGCCAGGGTCATGGCCTCGACCTGGTCGTGGGTGACGTAGATCATCGTCGTCTTCAGTTCGGCATGCAGCCGCGCGAACTCGTAGCGCATCCGCACGCGCAGGGCGGCGTCCAAGTTGGACAGGGGCTCGTCGAACAAAAAGACCTCGGGCTCGCGCACGATGGCGCGGCCGATGGCGACGCGTTGGCGCTGGCCGCCCGACATGGCCTTGGGCTTGCGGTCCAGATAGTCGGTGATGCCGAGCGCCTCGGCGGCGGCGCGGACGCGGCGGTCGATCTCGGCCTTGTCCGTCTTGGCCAGTTTCAGGCCGAAGGCCATGTTCTCATAGGCCGTCATGTGCGGGTAGAGCGCATAGGACTGAAACACCATGGCGATGCCCCTGTCCGACGGCGACAGGTCGTTGACCACGCGGTCGCCTATCCAGACCTGGCCGGTCGTCGCCTCTTCCAGCCCGGCGATGGTGCGCAGCAGGGTGGACTTGCCGCAGCCAGAGGGGCCGACGAAGACCACGAACTCGCCGTCGGCGATCTCCAGATCGACGCCCTTCAGCACCTCGACGGCGCCGAACGCCTTCTTCACGTCGACCAGACGGACGTTCGCCATGCTTCCTGCTTCCCTGAGCCATTTCTTATTTTGCCGCACCGTAACCGGTTACACCTTCGGATCAATGCCGCACGATGTCTCGTCGTCGACTGAATTTGCAAAATTGCAAAATTACGCTTTCGCAAAACCGCCGCGCTGGCTAGAAGCCGCTGCCAGACGCGGGGGAGCATCCAGATGACGCAACGCAGATTCCTGATGATGACGGCTTCTATGGCCTGGCTGGCGGATGCGGCCGCCCATGCCGAGGACCAGAAGGCGGCGCAGGTGGACGATATCGTGGTCACAGGATCGCGGATCGCCGGCGGCGACCGGATCGCGCCGGTGGAGACGGTCGGACGCGACGTCATGGAGGCGGCCGGGATCGCCGATGCGTCGCAGCTGGTGCGGCTGGTCACGGCCAACTCGGGCTCGGAGGCCCAGGTCGATCAGTTGAACCAGCCCCAGAGCTCGGGCACGGCCCAGTTCAACCTGCGCAATCTGGGCCTAGGGTCGACGCTGGTCCTGGTGGACGGTCAGCGCTGGACGACCAGCGCGGTGGTCGCCACCGACGGATCGGCCTTTGTGGACATCAACTCGCTCGTGCCGACGATCGCCTTGCAGCGGGTGGAGGTGGTCAAGGACGGAGCCTCGGCCGTCTATGGCTCGGACGCGGTGGCGGGCGTGGTCAACTTCATCACTCGCCATGACGTGGACCGGCCCGAGATCAGCGCCAAATACGCTGTGGCCGACGGGTCGGAAGAGAGCGTTGTCCAGGCCATAGGCGGGTTCGACCTGCTGGGCGGAAATCTGACGCTGGCCGCCGCGCATTTCCACCGTTCGGCCCTGGGGTCGGACGAGCGGGACTTCACCCAGGCCGAACGCTATGGCCGGGCGGCGTGGACGGCGGTGACCAGCTATGGCCAGCCCGGCTCCTATTTCCGACCCAGCCGCAACGGCTTCTCGCCCGATCCGGCGTGCGGGAATCCGGCTTTCGGCAGCGCCTACAAGAACACGCCGACGGACAGCTTCTGCCGGCTCGATTACTCCGACTTCTTCGATCTGGCGCCGGAGGAGACGCGGACGCAGCTTTTCGCCGACTATCGCCGGCCGATCGGGGACATGACCCTGTCGCTGCAAGGGGCCTGGTCATCGACCGAGACGGTGGCGCGACAATCGCCGTCCTTGCCGATCCTGGCGCAGTCGCTGACGGTTCCGGCGTCGCATCCCGACAATCCGTTCGGCGAGGCGGTGTTGTTCCGCGGGCGGCTGCTGGGGGCCGAGGCCGGGGCGTCCCAGGCCGATTTCGAATACACGACCTGGCGCCTGTCGGCCGGTCTGGACGGGCGGTTTGCCGGCGGCTGGATATGGAACCTGGCCGCGACCAGCAGCCGTCAGCACGTCGCCTATGACAAGCCGGACGCCATCGGCAGCGCATTGCAGCGGGCGCTTAACGGCTTTGGCGGGGCGGGTTGCAACCCCGCGACGGGCATGGCCGGTGTCGGGGCGTGCCAGTATTTCAACCCGTTCGGCAGCGCCTATCTGGGAACCGGCACGGCCAATAGCACGGTCCTGATCGACAGCCTGATCGGCTATACGGGCCTGCGCGGCGCGGCGACCCTGACCACGGCGGACGCCTCGACCAGCGGTCAGGCCCTGGCGTGGGACGGCGGTTCGGTCGATGTGGCGCTGGGCGCCCAATATCGGCGCAGCGGCTTCCGGCACGACTGGAGCGATCTGGTCAATGCGGGGGATCTGCTGACCGCCGGCTATTCCCCCGACTTCGAGGGGGATCAGGAGACGCTGGCCGCCTTCGGCGAGGCGCGGCTGCATCTGGGCGACCGCATCGAGGCGCAGCTGGCGGGCCGCTACGAAACCTACGACGGGGAGGGGCGGTTCAGTCCCAAGGCCGCCATCCGATGGGACGTGACCGACGCCGTGGCCGTGCGGGCGTCGTGGGGGCAGGGGTTCCGCGCGCCGTCCGTCTACGCCCAGTCCGGGGCGCAGGCGTCGCAGCCGTCGGTGTTCGACCGGGGCGCCTTCGTCTTCGTCAACACCCTGACCTCGGGCGATGCGGCGCTGGAGCCCGAGAAGTCCGAGAGCCTGAGCCTGGGCGCCGTGTGGCGGCCGCTGGACGGGCTGGAATTCAGCCTGGACGCCTGGCGCTTCGACTACACGGATCAGGTGGTCAAGGAGGCGGCCCAGGCCGTCATCGACCAGGCGGCGGCCGATACGGCGGCGGGACGGACGGGCACGCCGGCGCAAGCGCGCATCACCCGCTCGGCCAGCGGCGCCCTGACCTTCATGCAGCTGTATTTCATCAACGCCTCGTCCATCGAGACGCAAGGGCTGGACCTGGCGGCGCGCTATGGCCGCGAGCTGTGGGGCGGTCGGGCGACGGCGTCGGCGACCTGGACCTATGTGGACGCCTATGACATCCGGCTGAACGATGGTGCGGCCCAGGTTTCGGGCGTCGGATCGACCAATCTGAGCAATATCGGCCGGTCGCTGCCGCGCAATCGCGGAGAGTTCGCCCTGGGCTGGAGCGGGGGGGCGGACGCCGTGACCGCGCTGGTCCATTACACCGACGGTTATCGCAACGACCGCAGCGGGATCACCGATGCGACCATCGCCAGCCAGACCACGGCGGACGTGCTGTACAGCCGCACGATCGGCGCCGACATCGACCTGGCGGTGGGGGTGGTCAATGTGTTCGACAAGGCGCCGCCGCTGGCCCAGTTCGCCCTGGGCTATGATCCCGTGGTCGCCGACCCGCGCGGCCGGGTCTTCAGCGTGGGCCTGACCAAGCGGTTCTGAGGCGGTCGCGCGTTTGCGCGCTCAATCGGGCGGTGTATGCATCCCTCTTAGGCGGGGGCGATCCATGACGACCGAAGGCGAAACGACGCGCAAACAGGCGTTCAAGGACCTGTCCGAAGACGCCCTGGGCTTTGGCGGGGTCGAAGTGCGCACGGCGCGGGACCTGCTGATCCGCCCGCGCCTGGTGCTGCAGGCCTGGATGATCGAGGGGCCGACCGGCGGCGGGGTCTATGCCAAGCCACTGAAACTCTATCTGGCGCTGAACGCCATCCTGATGCTGGTGGTGTTCCTGCGCGGCGGCCTGGGCGGGGTGCTGGAGCAGATGCCCGCCGATCTGATGGCGTCGCTGGTGGCCCAGTCCGGCAAGTCGCGCGACGCCTTCATGTCCGACGCCGACGGCTGGATGTCCTTTCTGACCGTCCCGCTGATGGCGCCCCTCTATGCGCTGGCCGTCCTGCCGTTGGTGCGCTGGTGGGACGCCGAGGACCTGGGGTGGCGTTGCGGCTTTCGCGCCGCCTTCGCCTATCTGAACGCCTGGACCGTGCCGATGCTGCCGTTGTTCTGGTTCATATACGGCACGGGGCCGGTGGCGATGATGGGCAGCGTGGCCCTGTTCGTTCTCGGCGTCGTGGTCTTCGTGCGGATGGGCCGGGGGCGCTGGTATCGCGGGATCGCGGCCGGGATCGGCAAGGGGCTGGTGCTGCAACTGGCCATCAGCGCGATGATGGTGGTCGGAAGCCTGATGCTGGCGGCGATCGGCGTTCTGGCCGGGTTGCTGTTCTGAAGACGGAAGACGAACAAAACAGAGTGCACTGTGTGCACTTCGTCTGAAATTTTCCCCAGGCGAAATTGCACTGCACCCGGAAAAATAGTGCAAAGTGCAAGACGGTGCAATTTCGACGCGCCTGGATGTCAAAGACCGGATGACATCATACCGCACATCGCGGCCTGTATGGTCGATTGACGCTGCTGGAGGTCAGGCCGTGGGAAATGCTAGTATTTGTTCGAGACGTTAGGATGGCTGGCTTGGCGCGATGACGGCGGCCGCGCAGAGTTTCTATCGAAACACATTGTGTCGGTTAGGGCAGAAAGCGGAAGTCGCCATCGTCAGCTACGGGTGGTTAGTTGACATCACCCAGGTCCGTCCTCCCCCGTCACGAAATAGAGAAGGTTAGGAGCGCATGTCTCCAAGAGAGCTAACAGCGTCCTCATGCGATCCAATGTCAATTTGCTCGGGTCTCTTGGATGGATAGAAACTGCATCGTTGCCCTTCACCGAAAGCAGGTCGCCTCGTTCGGCGTTGCACGCGATTTCGACGCGGACAGCAAAATCTCCCACACTCTCTTTCGCCGGATCGAACTTACGAAAAGCTGATAGGCCCCGCGTCTTGAGCCATTCGTGTTGCTGATCGAGGGCCTGATCTCGCAGCGCGACCAATCTGGGCGACTTTGAAAGTATGCCTTGAAAAGCTGTTTCCAGGTCTTCTGATGCGAACACGAAGCGGGTTGGAAACGACAGATATAAATCTGCGAGGTCTATCAGCACCCCATTTGGGATTTTGGCTGCTGAAAAGGTGAGGACATCCTCTTGGCAGTCGGCATCCCATTCTACCTTCACATCTACCGGTTTGATGCCACATGAAATCAACGCATCTGCTAGGTCGCCTGTAGGGTGAGCGCCCATGGTCTCGAATTCCCTATCCTTCGCTGACGTCACTCTAAGATGGCGCTCAGAGAGACCGCAACGGGTCGATTTGCGCTACCGGCTCCCCAACACAAACGCGACATTGGCTGAGGAACAATGACCTACACCCTATATGGCATCCCCAACTGCGACACGGTCAAGAAGGCGCGGGTGTGGCTGGAGCAGAACGGGGTCGACTATGTGTTTCACGACTACAAGAAGACCGGGGCGGATGCGGGCCGGCTGGGTCAGTGGATCGATGAACATGGGTGGGAGACGGTGCTGAACCGGGCCGGGACCACGTTCAAAAAGTTGCCGGATGCCGACAAGGCGGGGATCGACAGGGACAAGGCCATCGCCCTGATGGTGGCGCAGCCGTCGATGATCAAACGGCCGGTGCTGGATATCGGCGACCGTCGTCTGGTCGGCTTCAAGCCCGAGCTTTACGCGGCGGCGCTCAGATAAGGCGAAGGGTCGCCGCCACGCCGAAATGGTCGGACGGATATTCGCCGTTCGTCGCGGTGTCGCCGAACAGATAGGCCTGGACGGGCGTGAAGCCCGACCGCTCGGCGAAGATGTGGTCGATGACGCGGTTCGGGTGGCCCTTGGCCGGATTCAGGGTGGTGGCGACCGATCCGCGCGGCAGGGCGCTGAAGAAGCGCGGGCCGGTCAGGACGGACAGACCGGAATCCTCCTGGGTCGCGTTGAAATCGCCCATGACGACCAGCGGGGCGCCGTCGTGGGGCAGCCAGTCCAGCAGCGACGCGATCTGGCTGGCGCGCACCGGGCCGGCGTCCTCCTGCCAGGCCAGATGGGTGACGACGACGTCGACGGGGCGACCCTGGACCGAGACGCGCAGACGCAGGGCGGTGCGATAGTCGTCCAGCGGCTCCAGCCGGATCGACGCCTCGGCCAGGACGGGCAGGCGGGTCAGAAGGGCGTTGCCGTAGCGGCGGGGCGCGCCCTCCGGGTCGGTCGAGACGAACGCGACGCAATAGCCGCCCAGTTCGCGGGCCAGCATTTCGGCCTGATTCTCAAGCCCGACCGCGGCGTCCTGCAATACCTCCTGAAGGGCGATGACGTCGGCGTCCTGCGCCTTCAGCGCCGCGATCAACAGCGGACGGCGCACGGTCCAGTCGCCCTGATCGTGCCAGATGTTGAAGGTGGCGAGCTTCAGCCCCGCGCTGGGGCGGGCCGCCGGGGCGGTGGCGCAGGCCGCCAGCGGCG
>NZ_DALZQC010000003.1:0-71122 GCF_032017145.1 Brevundimonas sp. | reverse complement strand
TTGTCCTCGTCGCTTCAATCCGACTCTGGATCAAACACTTTGTCCACACTGCCTACGCTGCGAGCGCTGCGCTTCGGTCCTCGAGAGCGATGTCATCACGAAGGATGTCGGTGACGCGTCGGGTCCCTGCCTCGGCAGATGATACTCCTGTTTCGTCACGCCTGCGCTGGGAGCTGAAGCGGGTGAAGGAGATCGCCCGCCGCTACGTCACCGGGGAAGCGATCGGATTGGGCATGATCCGCAAGGCTCCAAGAGAACCAGAACAGAACGCCAACTGTAAAACCCGGTGTAAAACCCACCACCCTGAGGCGGGGTCACAAGGGCTCAAATGCAGTGAGGGCGGTGGCTGGGGAACTAGGACTCGAACCTAGAATGACGGTACCAAAAACCGTAGTGTTACCATTACACCATTCCCCAGCAGGACCGGCGTTTCCGCAGCGCTCTGTGCGGCGGAGGCGGTCAGATAGGCCAAACCGATTTGGGATGCAACACCCTCTTTCAGGACTATTTTCGGTCTGTGCGAAGAAGGTCGAAATGGGTGCTTGCGGCCTACCGAACCCATGGCTATAAGCCGCGTCCTCACTTCGGGGCGACGCCTAATGGCCCGTCCCCACGGTCGGAGTGTGGCTCAGCCTGGTAGAGCACTGCGTTCGGGACGCAGGGGTCGGAGGTTCGAATCCTCTCACTCCGACCATCTTCTCCTTCGAGATTTCCGACGATCTTGCCCCGCCTAGCGCGGTCAGTCGTCGTTTGCCGCCGTCTCCATCGCCTGACGCGCCACCGCGTTCAGATGCGCGCCGACCGACTCGATGGTCCGCAAGCCCAGCGCCTTTCGACGCGCGGTCAGATCGGGCGAACCGGCGTCGTAATCGGCCATCAGCCGGCGAACGAAATCGCCGCCCTGGACCTCAGCCAACACCCGATCCATCGCCTGTCGCGATTCCGGGCCGATGATGCGCGGGCCTGTCAGATAAGCGCCGTATTCCGCCGTGTTGGAAATCTTGGCGAAGGCGCCCGCGATGCCACGTTCGTACATCAGGTCGGTGACCAGCTTGGTCTCGTAGAAACACTCGAACCACGCCACCTCTGGCGGATAGCCGGCGTCGACCAGCTTCATGAAGGCGGCGTCGATCAGTTCGGCGATTCCGCCGCACAGCACCACCTGTTCGCCGAACAGATCGCTCTCGCATTCTTCGCGCATCGTGGTTTCCAGAATGCCCTTGCGCCCGCACCCCAGCGCCGCCGCATAGGACAGACCCAGGGCGTGGGCGTCGCCTGTCGCGTCCTGCTGCACGCCGAACAGGCAGAAGACCCCCTCCCCGGCCTCGTACAGGTCGCGAATACGCGGCCCTATGCCCTTGGGCGAAGCCAGGATCACGTCCAGATCGCCGCGCGGTTCGACCAGGCCGAATCGCACCGACAGGCCGTGGGCGAACACCAAGGCCGCGCCAGGCCGCACGTTGGGCTCCAGCTCGTCGCGCCACAGATCGCGGTGCGCCTCGTCGGACGTCATTACGGCGATCACATCGGCGCCCGTCGCAGCCTGACCGGCGGTCATCACCTCAAATCCGTCGGCGCGCGCCAGGTCGCGCGTCTTTGAGCCGGCCTTCAGCCCCACCACGATGTCGCTCACGCCCGAATCGCGCAGGTTCAGCGCATGGGTGCGGCCCTGACTGCCATAACCGATCATGGCCACGCGCTTGCCGCGAATGATCGAAAGGTCGCAGTCGCGGTCATGGAAGACGGGCAGAGGATTGGGTATGGTCTGGGTCATGACCGTCTTCATAACCCCTTCCTCCGTCGTCGCCTTCTGGAAAGAGGCCGGACCCGAAAAGTGGTTCGCCAAGGACGATGCGTTCGACACTCTTTTCCGCGAGCGGGGCCGCGACGTCCACTGGGCCGCCGCGCGGCGCGAACTGGACGACTGGATGGCGACGGCCGAGGGCGCCCTGGCGCTGCTGATCCTGCTGGACCAGTATCCGCGGAACAGTTTCCGCGGCACAGCGCACCAGTTCGCCACCGATCCGCTGGCGCTGATGTTCGCCAATCAGGCGGTGGCGCGCGAACTGCATCTGGCCGTCGAACCGGCGTTGCAGAACTTCATCCTGCTGCCGTTCGAACATTCCGAAAGGATCGAGGATCAGGACCGCTACATGGCTTTGATCGCCGGCGACGCGGAGTTGGAGAAGTGGGGTGAACTCCATCGCGACATCATCGTTCGCTTCGGCCGCTTCCCCCACCGAAACGCGGCACTGGGCCGTCAGACGACGCCTGAAGAACAAGCCTTCCTGGACGACGGCGGTTTCGGGGGCTGATTCGCCCACAAGTATCTCCAGCCCCTGGCGTATTGATAAAATTCAAGACGCGACCCTTTAGTTAGGAAGTTCTTAAGTGACTCAGCGCGGTCTTGGCCGAGGTTGGGGACATGATGATGGACGGCAGCGGGCAGTTTGCTACTGGATCGGACTTGAGGTCATCGCCCCTGAACGAGCCCCTATCCGCGCCGGCCGATCACCCTGAGCGTCAGTATCTAAATCTGCTGCACGACATCCTGAACAACGGCGCGAGGCGCGACGACCGCACCGGCACCGGGACTCTGGGCTTGTTCGGTCGCCAGATGCGGTTCGATCTGGCCAAGGGTTTTCCTGTCCTGACGACCAAGAAGCTGCACCTGCGCTCCATCATCGTCGAACTGCTGTGGTTCCTGCGCGGCGAGACCAACATCGCCTATTTGAAGGATAACGGCGTCCGCATCTGGGATGAATGGGCCGACGCCGAAGGGGAGCTGGGGCCGGTTTACGGCAAACAGTGGCGTTCCTGGGCCGCGCCCGACGGCCGGGTCATCGACCAGATCGAGAAACTGGTCCACGGCTTGAAGACCAATCCTAACAGCCGCCGCCACATCGTCACCGCCTGGAACCCGGCGGACGTGGACGACATGGCCCTGCCGCCGTGCCACTGCCTGTTTCAGTTCTTCGTCGCGGACGGCAAACTGAGCTGCCAGCTGTATCAACGCAGCGCCGACGTCTTCCTGGGCGTGCCGTTCAACATCGCCTCCTACGCATTGCTTACGATGATGCTGGCCCAGGTCGTGGGGCTGGAGGCGGGCGACTTCGTCCACACCTTCGGCGATGCGCACCTGTATCTGAACCATCTGGAACAGGCCGAGCTTCAGCTGACACGCGAGCCCCTGCCCCTGCCGGTCATGCGGATCGCGCCCACGACCGACCTGTTCGCCTTCGAGCTAAGCGACTTCACGCTGGAGGGCTATGAGGCCTGGCCGCATATCAAGGCGGCTGTCGCGGTCTGATGAACCTCAAGGACCTGCAGGCCGACGTCCTGCGAATCTCCGACATCTATGCCGCCGAACACGACATCGACCGTGATCGCGACTGGGCGCTGCTGAAACTGCAGGAGGAACTGGGCGAACTGACCGCCGAACATCTTCGCCTGACCGGCCGCGCGCGGGGCAAGCCTGACGCCCTGGCGCTGGGCGACGAGACGGCGGACTTGCTGGGCATGCTGCTGATCTACTGCGCCCGGTCAGGCGTCGATCTGGAGCAGGCCATGCAGCGCAAATGGCTGAAATGGCTGGAGCCTCAGACCGCGCCCTAAACCTCCGGCGCGATCATGATCATCGGCTTCAGGCGCTGAACCAGGTCCTGGTCCGTCGTGATCCGATCCACCACAATGCGGTTCTTCGTCATGCCCATCTGCATCGTGGCGCGGAAGGCAATCACCTCGCCGGGCGCGGCGATGAAGCCTTCCAGCGTCGGCTTGTTCTGCTTGCCGGCCAGACCGCCGAACGCCATCGACAACTGATGGCCGCCGGGCGCGACGGAGACGGCGGTGAAGCGCGGGCTCTTAAGCTGGGCCACGAACCGATCGTCCAGCGACAGGTCCAGCCCCGCCGCCTTGCCCACAAAGCCCTCGCGATAGACGATCAGCAGGGCCTTATCGGCATCAGGTCGGAAATCCAGCGCGGCCTGCTTCTGCTCCGCCGTCGCGGCCCTGCCCCGCTTTGTGCCGACCAGATTGGCCATGATGTAGGCGGTGAACACGCCGAAGACGGCGCCGGCCATGATCGGCAGAAACCCGGAACGCGCCCCCAACGACGAGAAGAAGAAGGCCAAACCGAAGCTGACGGCCAGAGCGACCAGGAAACCGACGACGATGGAGGGGATGTACTTGCTCATGTCTGGGCTCGCGTTCATGGGTGGCCCACCTCAACGCAGCAGTACGGTCAAGGTTCTTGCCCCAGCCCATCATCTCCCTGGTCGTCGCGCGTGGACGCAACGGCGTCATCGGCCGCGACGGCGACCTGCCCTGGCGGCTGCGCAGCGATCTGCAGCGCTTCAAGGCCATCACCGTGGGCAAGCCGTGCCTGATGGGGCGCAAGACCTGGGAGAGCCTGCCGCTGAAACCCCTGCCCGGTCGCCTGAACCTGGTCATGACCCGAGACCAATCCTACGAGGCCGACGGCATGGCCAAGGGCGCCCTGGCTTGCGCCACCCTGGACGAGGCCATCGAGATCGGTCGCGAAACGGCCCAGGACGACGGCGTGGACGAAATCTGCGTCATCGGCGGCACGGCCCTGTTCGATGCCGCCCTGCCCCGCGCCAAACGCCTTTACATCACCGAGGTCGACGCCGCCCCCGAAGGCGACGCCGGCTTTCCCCCATTCGACGAAACGGCGTGGGTCGAGGTATCGTCGGAATCGCATCCGGCGGGCGAGAAGGACGATCACGCCTTCACCTTCCGCATCCTCGAACGTCGCTAGGAGACACCCATGTATGTGACCACGACCAACGACCTGCCCGGCTTTCGCGTGACCCGCCATATCGGCCTGGTGCGCGGCGTGACGGTGCGCTCGCGCAACGCCATCTCGGACGCCATCGGCGGCGTGCAGTCGATGCTGGGCGGGCGCGTAGGCGCCTATGTCAAACTGGCCGAGGCCGGTCGGCAGGAAGCCTATGACGAACTGGTCAAACACGCCGAGGCCCATGGCGCGAACGCCATCCTGGCCGTCCGCTACGACGCCACCGAGATCATGCCCGGCGTGACCGAGGTCCTGGCCTACGGCACAGGGGTCATCGTCGAGCCGGCCTGACCGGCTCGACGACGCTGAACGATCAGGACAGACTCATCAGGGCCGAACGTTCGAAGTTCTGAAGCTCGTCGGTGCGGCCGTCGCGCACCTTGGCCACCCATTGCGGATCGGCCAGCAGGGCGCGGCCCACGGCGACCATATCGAACTCTTCCGCCTCCAGCCGTCGCAGCAGGCCGTCCAGCGACGCCGGCTGCGACGCCTCGCCGCCGAAGGCCGCGATGAACTCCCCGTCCAACCCGACCGAACCCACGGTGATGGTCGGCTTGCCGGTCAGCTTCTTGGCCCAGCCGGCGAAGTTCAGATCGGAACCGTCGAACTCCGGCTCCCAGAACCGGCGTTGCGAACAGTGGAAGACATCGACCCCGGCCTCGGACAGCGGCGACAGCCATTCGGACATCTGATCCGGCGTCTCGGCGATGCGGGCGGCGTAATCCTGCTGTTTCCACTGCGACAGACGCAGGATGACCGGGATGTCCTGGCCCACGCCGTCACGTACGGCCTTGACGACCTCCACCCCGAAACGGGCGCGGTCGGCGATGGTCGCGCCGCCCCAGCGGTCTTCCCGTGCATTCAGCCCGCCCCAGAAGAACTGGTCGATCAGATAGCCGTGGGCGCCGTGGATCTCGACGGCGTCGAAACCCAGATCACGCGCAGCGCGGGCCGAGCGACCGAAGGCGGCGATCACGTCGGCGACGTCCTCTTCGGTCATGGGTTCGAACTTGGCCTTGCCCGGCGCGGTCATGCCCGACGGGCTGTCGACCTTGCCCAGCGGCTCCCACTCCGCGCCCTGACCGCGCGCCGAACCGACGTGCCAGATCTGCGGCGCGATCAGGCCGCCCGCGGCGTGAACTTCTTCCACCACCGTCTTCCATTGCGGCAGGGCCTCGCCATGGAAGACCGGCACATTGACGTCGTTGCGGGCCGCCGGCCGCTCGATCACCGTGCCCTCGGTCACGATCAGTCCAACGCCGCCCTCGGCCCGCCGACGATAGTAGCCGGCGACATCGGACGTCGGCACGCCATTGGGCGAGAAGGACCGCGTCATGGGGGCCATGACGATGCGGTTGGGCAGGGTCAGCCCCTTGACGGTGAAGGGGCGAAACAGGGCGTCGACGCTCATTGGATGTCCTTGGAGAATGGCAGCACCCAAGGTGGCGAATAGGGTTGCCTTTGAAAACCCCTGGCCCGACGGATTCTTTTAAAGGCCGAGCGCAGAGGCTGTCGCCCTGGCAATGGCGTCGAAACGGCTGGCAAGGTCGCCCGAGGTATCCTCCGCCGCCAATGGTCGTCCCGCATCGCCGGCCTGACGCAAGGCGGCGTCCAGCGGCAAGTCGCCGAGGAAGGGAATGGACAGCCGGGCCGCCTCGGCCTCGCCGCCGCCGCGACCGAAGACGTCGCCGCTCATGTTCTCGATCAGGCCCAGGGTCGGCACGCCCACCTTCTGGAACAGGGTGTGCGCCCGTCGCGCGTCGGCCAGGGCCACCTCCTGCGGGGTGGAGACGATCACGGCCCCGTCCAACGGCGTCTTCTGGATGAGGGTCAGTTGGACATCGCCGGTGCCGGGCGGCAGGTCGACGACCAGGACGTCCAGCGGGGCCTCGGCCGTGCCCCATCGCGTCTGGCTCAGCATCTGGGTTATGGCCTGCGACGCCATGGGGCCGCGCCAGATCATGGCGTCGTCCATCCTGGTCAGCAGCCCGACGGACATGGCTTTCAGCCCATGCGCCTGATGCGGGACGATGGCGCCGTCCTCATAGGCCGGCTGACCCGAGACTCCCAGCATGGTCGGCAACGACGGCCCATAGACATCGGCGTCCAGAACGCCGACCGACAGGCCGCGCCGGGACAGGGCGAAGGCCAGATTGACCGCGACCGTCGACTTGCCCACCCCGCCCTTGCCGCTGGCCACCGCCAGGACGCAGCGCACATGGGCGGGACGGTCGGTCGGAACGGGGGCCTTGGGCCGCCCCTGATCGACGGCGGCCTTCGACAGGCCGGCCGTGCGGGGCGCGGGCGACGCCGCCGCCTCGGCCGTCAGGATGACCGACACCCGCGCCATGCCGGGGATGGCCTTCAGCGCGGCCTCGGCGGCGTCGCGGACCGGGGCGTAGGCGGCCGCCTGACTACGATCGACCTCCAGCGCGAAACCCGCGCGGTCCTCGGCCACGACCAGGCCCTGAACCAGGCCGGCGGCGAACAGTCCCTGGCCCGACACGGGGTCGATGACGGCGTCCAGCGCGGCGATGACGGCGGTGCGTTCGACCAAGACGATCTCCCAGAAGGCTTGCAGGCGATAAGGCGCGCGTTCTATCGCCGTCCCAGCCCTGCCGCGAGCCTCGATTTGTCCAAACCGCCATTCGTCACCCTGCTCGCCGGCCCCACCGCTTCGGGCAAATCCGCGCTGGCCCTGAAGATGGCGCGCGAAACCGGCTCGGCGATCGTCAACGCCGACAGCCAGCAACTTTACGCCGACCTGCGTATTCTGACCGCCCGTCCCTCGCCCGAAGAGGAGGCGGTGGCCGACCATCGGCTGTACGGCGTGGTCGATGGGGCCGAGGCCTGGTCGGTCGGCAGATGGAGCCGCGCGGTTCTCGACCTGCTGGCCGAGCTTCGTGATGAAGGCCGTCCGGCCATCCTGGTCGGCGGCACAGGCCTCTACTTCACGGCGCTGACACGCGGTCTGGCCGACATTCCCCCGGTGCCGTCATCGGTGCGCGATACGATCCAGGCCGACTATCTGCAGGACGGCGAGACCGCCTTTCGCCAGCGGCTGGCCGAGATCGATCCGGCCTCCGCGCGCGGCATCGAACAGGGCGACCGCCAACGGCTGGTGCGGGCCATGAGCGTCCATGCCGCCACGGGCCGCACCCTCAGCGCCTGGAAGACGCAGACGCAGCCGCTCCTGACGCCAAGCGACTGGACCGGCCTGGTGATCGAACCCGACCGGGCCCGGCTGTATGACAACTGCGACCGCCGCGTGGACCAGATGATGGACCAGGACGTACTGACGGAGGTCCAGACCTTGATGCAGCGGAACCTCGACCCCGCGCTTCCCGCAATGAAGGCCGTCGGCCTGCGGGAACTGGCTGCGCATCTGTCGGGCGAGACGGACCGTCCGACCGCTGTCGCCGCCCTGAAACAGGCGACCCGCAACTACGCCAAGCGCCAGCTGACGTGGTTCCGAAACCAGACCGCCGACTGGCCGCGCATCTAAGGCCTTTTCGACTACGCGCTTGGAAAGCGTCCGCCGTCGCCCTATATTGAAGCCGTCCGGTTTCGGCCGGACTATGGCGATAAACGCGCTTGTAATAAGCGGACCGGACCCGGGTGCGATTCCCGGCGGCTCCACCAACTTTCTCCCCGCGTTATCGGCGGAGGCGACATGGGGCCGACTAGCATCGACGGACGTGTAAAGAGGATTGCTTTCGCTCGTCCTGGCCCACCGTATCGGGCCATTTTCTAACTGCGAACGATAACTTCGCTGGAGAAGTCGCTCTCGCCGCGTAATGCGGTTCGGGTGATTTCGAACCTTAAGTCCTAGGGGTTCAGATCCTTGGGCGGGGCCTGTCGGGAGCCTGGCAACAGAATCCCGGCGCTTTACCGTAATGACATCTATCGTCCGCGCCCTGGCGCCGCTATCAGTCGCGCTCTGTTGCGAGGTGACGATGAGCGACCAGACCCCTCCGGTCGATGAGATGCAGTATGAGCGACTGGCGCACGAGGCCCTTCGCGGCGTCATGCGCGCGGCGCTGGAACGGGTGCTGTCGGACGGCCTGCCCGGCGCGCATCATTTCTACATCACCTTCAAGACCCGCGCCCCGGGCGTCAGCGTCGCGCCCGACATCCTGGCGAAATACCCCGACGAGATGACCGTGGTGCTGCAGCATCAGTACGAGGACCTGCGCGTCGAGGCGGACAAGTTTTCCGTCAAGCTGCGCTTCGGCGGCATGCCCAAGAGCCTGGTCATCCCCTATTCGGCCGTCACCCGTTTCTACGATCCCAGCGTGCAGTTCCTGCTACAGTTCGAGGAGCCGGAGATCGTCGAGGTTGTCGAGGAGACGCCAGCCCCGTCCCACGACCCGTCGCCCGCTTCTGATGGCCCCAAGGTCGTCTCGCTGGACCAGTTCCGCAAGAAATAGGCGTCAGGGCCGACGCGGATAGGCGCGGATCACGATCCGCTCTCTGTCGCCCTCGTGCCGCTCGACCAGCAGCCGCGCGACCTGGGCGTCGTCGTGGAACAGATAGCCCTTGATCGAATCCAGCAGCGCCTTGGCCAGATTGTCCAGGTCCATCCACGGCGGTTCTCCGACGTGCTCCATGCGGATTTCTACGACATGGTCGCCCCAGGACGGCCGGGCGCCGCGCCACTCCTTGCGCATGAACTCATAGACCAAGGGCTTGTAGTATTTGGCCTGGGTCGTCAGGCCGTCGATCACGATCTCGACGGCATCGCCGTCTTCGCGTGCTCGGACCTTGCCGGTCCCGATCCAATCCGCCTTCGTCTTGCCCTGCATGACCTGCGTGCTACACCGCCGCGCAACCCATCGCCACGCCTGACAGACGAGATTTCCGCCCATGAGCAACGTCCGTATCGAAACCGACACCTTCGGCCCCATCGAGGTCGCCGCCGATCGTTACTGGGGCGCCCAGGCGCAGCGTTCGCTGGGCAATTTCAAGATCGGCTGGGAGAAGCAGCCGCTGCCCGTCGTGCGCGCCCTGGGGATCGTCAAGCGCGCCGCCGCCGAAACGAACCGCGACCTGGGCAAGCTGGATCCGGCCCTGGCCGACGCCATCGTCAAGGCCGCCAACGAAGTGATCGAAGGCAAGCTGAACGACCACTTCCCGCTGGTCGTCTGGCAGACGGGTTCCGGCACCCAGTCGAACATGAACGCCAACGAAGTGATTTCGAACCGCGCCATCGAGATCCTGGGCGGCGAGATGGGTTCCAAGAAGCCGGTCCATCCCAACGACCACGTCAACATGAGCCAGTCGTCCAACGACACCTATCCCACGGCCATGCACGTCGCCTGCGCCGAACAGGTGGTCAACGATCTGCTGCCCGCCCTCAAGCACCTGCACGCCGCGCTGAAGGCCAAGTCGGACGCCTGGGCCAACATCATCAAGATCGGCCGAACCCACACCCAGGACGCCACGCCCCTGACCCTGGGCCAGGAGTTCGGCGGCTACGTCCAGCAGGTCGAGAACGGCATCAAGCGGATCGAACAGACCCTGCCCGCCCTGATGGAACTGGCCCAGGGCGGCACCGCCGTCGGCACCGGCCTGAACGCCCCAATCGGTTTCGCTGAAAAGGTCGCCGCCCAGATCGCCGAGATCACCGGCCTACCCTTCACCACGGCGCCGAACAAGTTCGAGGCCCTGGCCGCCCACGACGCCATGGTCTTCAGCCACGGCGCGATCAACACGGTCGCCGCCTCGCTGTTCAAGATCGCCAACGATATCCGCTTCCTGGGCTCCGGCCCGCGTTCGGGTCTGGGCGAACTGGCCCTGCCGGAAAACGAGCCGGGTTCGTCGATCATGCCGGGCAAGGTCAATCCGACCCAGTGCGAGGCCCTGACCCAGGTCTGCGTCCAGGTGTTCGGCAACAACGCCGCCCTGACCTTCGCCGGATCGCAAGGCCATTTCGAGCTGAACGTCTATAACCCGGTGATGGCCTACAACTTCCTGCAGTCGGTGCGCCTGATCGCCGACGCGGCCATCAGCTTCACCGACAACTGCGTCGTCGGCATCGAGGCGCGCGAGGACAATATCGCGCGCGGCCTGAACAATTCGCTGATGCTGGTCACGGCCCTGAACGGCAAGCTGGGCTATGACATCTGCGCCAAGATCGCCAAGACGGCGCACAAGAACGGCACCACCCTGCGCGAAGAAGCCGTCGGCGGCGGCTATCTGACCGACGCCGAGTTCGACGAGGCCGTCCGTCCGGAGAAGATGATCTCGCCGGGATGAACCTGGACACGGACCAGATAATGAAACGGCCGGTTCTCGCAGGAGAGCCGGCCGTTTTCGTTTCTGATGCGACTAAGACTTGTCCCGGATCGTTCGCCCGACCGGCGCCAACGCCAGCTTGGCCAGTTCCAGATCTTTGAGGGCGAACGGAATGCCGATGATCGAGACGAACTCGGCCACCGCGATCATCAGATGCGACAGGGCGATGTAACAACCGGCGAACACGAACCAGATCACGTTCAGCACGACGCCCATGCAGCCCGCCACCGGGTGCGCTTCCTGCCATACAATCTCGCGGCCGAACGGCCAGAAGGAGTAGCTGGCAATGCGCCACGCCGCGAAAGCCCACGGCAGACCGACCACGGTCAGCGCCAGGATCGCGCCGCCCAGCAACCACAGCAGGCCCGACAGCCATCCCCCGAACACAAACCACAGGATATTCAGGATCAGTCGGATCACGGTCGGCTCCAGCGTGGCGTTTCTGGATGTCGAGCTACAGAAAAAGCCCCGCCATTGACAGCGGGGCCTTCGTCCGGAGCTCTGCTCTTCGCTTAGTGCGGTTTTTCCGACCAGCGCGACTTGGCCTCGTCCTTGGTCAGGGTCAGATGGACGTGTTTGTCATCGACGCGGGAGACCCAGCTGACGGGGATCAAATGGTGTTTGAAGCCCCCGGCCAAATCCATCTTGGCCAGTTCGATCTGATCGCCCAGCACGTGGTCCACGCGACCGACGTGACCGCCGTCCGAACCGACGACTTCCAGATGTTCCTTGATGAGTGAAACGTCGATCATGGTGTCTCCAATACAGGGTTTTTGCTGCCGCTGAGAACGTGAGCCTGCGCCGGGAGTTTCAAACGGCGACGCTTAGGAAGGCGTCTTGTCTCTGGCGGCCGGAACCGTGACGCTGTATGTGACAGGCGTTCATACACACTGGAACTGAGCGAATGCGGCGGATCGGGTTTGGTCTTTTCGGCGTCGTCATGGCTTTGGCGTTGTCCGCTTGCGGCACGCTGGATCGGCCCACGGGTCCGCTCAGGATCGCCGACGGAACCTTGGTCAAGGCCGAGGACCCCCGTATCCGCAGCAACGACCAGGCCCGCTTGCAGGCCTTCACCCAGGAAATCGCGGGCCGTCTCCGCCCGGATCATCCGACGACCATCCTGGCCCTATCTGGCGGCGGGGCGAACGGCGCCTATGGCGCGGGCCTTTTGACAGGCTGGAGCGAGCATGGGGACCGCCCGACCTTCGACGTGGTGACGGGGGTCAGCACCGGCGCCCTCGCCGCCCCCTTCGCCTTCCTGGGTTCGGACTGGGATGACGAACTGCGCCACGCCTACACCAGCGGCGGGGCCAGCAATATTCTGAGCTGGCGCAGCTTCGCCGCCTTCCTGAACCCCAGCCTGTTCTCGTCACAGGTCCTGCGCAATCTGGTCGACGACAATGTCACCCCCGAACTGCTGCAAGCCGTGGCGCGCGAACACGCCAAGGGCCGTCGCCTTCTGGTCGCGACGACCGATCTGGACAGCGAGCAGACCGTCATCTGGGACATGGGCCTGCTGGCCAGCCAGGGCGACGACAATGCGCGCGAGTTGTTCAAGGAGGTGCTGGTCGCCTCGGCCAGCATTCCCGGCGTCTTCCCCCCCGTTCTGATCGCCGGCCTGCAAGGCCATGACAAGGTGGTGCTGGAGATGCATGTGGACGGCGGGGTGAACACGCCGTTCCTGGCCATTCCAGAGGACCTGATGCTGTGGACCCGGCCCCGGGACGAGGGTCGCGTCGGCGCGCTCTACGTCATCATCAACGGCCAGACGGGCCGCAACGACGGCGTCACCCCCGGCCGCCTGTCGGGCATCCTGTCGCGCACCTACGACAGCATGAGCAAGGCGTCTCTCCGCACCCATCTGGCGATCACCACGGCGTTCGCCCAGAGGAACGGCCTGGACATGTCGCTGTCGGCCATCCCCGACAATGTGGAGGCGTCCAGCCTGAAGTTCGATCAGGAAACCATGTCCGCCATGTTCGAACTGGGCCGCCAGCGCGGCCGCGGCCCGGACGCCTGGACCCGTCTGGACGAGAAGCAGGCCGACCAGCCCTTCATTCCCCAGACGCGCGTGGACGAAAGCCAGGTGCCGGCCGTCCTGGCGCCCGAGCCGCCCAGAAAGCCTGACCAGGCCGAAACGCCCAAGACCTGATCATGGGCGAGGTCGTCAACCTGAACCGCGCCCGCAAGTCCCGGGCCAGGGCGAGCCAGAAGGCCGATGCCGCCGCAAACCGGGTCGCCTACGGCCGCACGAAAGCCGAGAAACAGGCCGCCAGCCTGGATCAGGCCCGCGCGTCCCGCCTGCTGGACGGCAACAAGCGCGAAACACCCGACGACGATTAGGCCTTGGGCGCGCGGATCAGCATGACCTGCCCCGCCAGCACCAGGGCCAGACCGATCAGGGCGCTCCAGCCGAAACGCGCGCCTTCGAACATCACCGACACCAGCATGGCGATGGGCGGCGTCAGGGCCGAGATATAGCTGGCCAGGGCGTAGCCCCGCTGGCGGGCGATGGTGAAATACAGGCCGAAGGCGATCACCGACCCGAACAGCGACAGGTGCAGCAGCGACAGCAGATAGGCCGGCGTCGGCTCGATCCGCCACGTCACGCCCGTCGCAAAGCCGTACAGCGCCAGCATCGCCGTGCCGTAGGCCATCGCCCAGGCCGTCGCGGGCAGAACCGGCGCCCCCGCCTGCTGCGACCGCCAGGCGAACCAGTTGCCGAGCGCCGAAGCCATTACCGCCGTCAGGGCGAAGGCCACGCCCAGTCCCGGATTGAGGCCCGCCCCGTTCGTCGCCATCTGTCCATAGGACAGGACGCCGACCCCGATCACCCCGAACACCGCGCCCAGCCAGGCCGCCGGCGCCGCCTTCTGTCCGGCCAGCACCCGAAACAGGATCAGGTTCACGAAGGCCAGGGCCGCGAAAATGACCGCCACGACGGCTGAGGCCACCTGTCCTTCGGCCGCATAGACGAACCCATAGCTGACCGCGAAGACGAAGGCGCCCTGGCCGATGGCCGCCATATGCTGCGGCCGTGTCAGCCCCAGCGGGCGGCGCGTCGCCGCGCAGAAGCCAAACAGCACGACGGCGGCCAGACCGAAGCGCCAGACGATGGAGACGACCGAATCCACCGGCCCCAGTTGCAGGGTGATCGCATACCAGGTCGTGCCCCAGATCAGGGCGCAGGCGGCGATGGCGGCGATGGCGAAGGGTCGGCTCAAGCGCGGTCTCCAGACAGGCGCGCACCGCTTACCACCCTGAAAGCGCGTCCGCCCCTCACGTCTTGCGCCCGAGTGTGACATGCTGGCGCTCAAACAGGAGATCGCCATGCGAAACGCCGCCCTCGTTCTGCCCGCCGCCCTGGTGCTGGCCGCCTGCGCCACGCCGGGCGAAACGCCGCCTCCGATGACGACGGGCACGACTGTCGTCAACGTCACCGCCCTGTATCGCGAACGGATCATGCTGCCGCCCGGCCATGTGCTGACGGTGCGGGTCGAGGACGTCAGCCTGGCCGACGCCCCCGCCCGGGTTCTGGCCGAGACGCGAGAGACCCTGAACGGCGGACCGCCCTACTCCGTCACGTTGGGCTTCCCCACGTCGCAGGTCGACCCGCGTCACACCTATGCCGTGCGCGCCGAAATCCGCGATCCGTCCGGCGCCCTGGTTTTCACGACCGACACCCGCCACGCCGTCCTGACCCATGGCGCGCCGACCTCGGCCGAGATCGTGCTCAAGTCCGCGCGTTGAGCGGCCTGTCCAAACGCTCCGTCGCCCTGGCGGGTCATGCGACGTCGGTGGCGCTGGAGCCCGAGTTCTGGGCCGTGCTGGACCGGATCGCGGCGACGCGCAGCCTCAGCAAGGCCCAACTTCTGGCCGAGGTCGACGCCGGGCGCGGTCGACGTCCGTTGGCCTCGGCCTGCCGCCTGCTGGCGCTGGACTGGGTGGCGGACAACGGGCGCGCGGCCTGATATGACCCGAGTGGAGAAGCGTTCATGAACGACAATCGACTGGTTCCCGCCGCTGTCTTCGGCGGCCTTCTCGCCCTGGGCTTCATCGGCGCTGGCGCCCTGATTGGCCAGGGCGTGATCCATGCCCGCGCCGGCGACCGCACGGTGACGGTGCGCGGCCTGTCTGAGCGCAACGTGAAGGCCGACCTAGCGGTGCTGCCGCTTCGGTTCACCGCCTCGGGCGACGTGCTGTCCGAGGTGCAGGGCAAGATCGACAATGATCTGGGCCTGGTCCGCCGCTTTCTGAGCGGTCAGGGCTATCCCGCGTCCGCCATCGAACTGGGACGGCTGGAGGTCGCCGACACCCGTTCACGCGAATACGCCGCCCAGAACGGCGGCCCGCGCTTCATCCTGGCCCAGACGGTGGTGGTGCGGACCAATGACGTGGCGCGCGTCCAGGCCACGACCCGCGCCCTGAACGACCTGGTTCGCCAGGATGTGGTGTTGCAAGACTTCCAGGGGCCGTCCTACATCTTCACCAAGCTGAACGACGTGCGGCCGCAGATGATCGCCGAGGGCACCGCCGCCGCCCGCACCGGGGCCGAACAGTTCGCCAAGGACAGCGGAACGCCCCTGGGACCCATTCGTCAGGCCACCCAGGGCTCATTCGAGATCCTGCCGCGCGACGGCTCCGGCGACAATGAAGCCGCCTCCATCGACAAGAAGATCCGCGTGGTGACGACGATCACCTACAGTCTGAAATAGCGCTGTCGGCGCAGGCGTCTTGCGTTGTGATCGTCGACGCGGGGCGCTTGGCGGACGGGACGGCCTCGGACGCGGCACTCCCGCCCATTTCGACCAAGACGATCCATACTCCCAGCAAGACGAACATTGCGAGCATGCCCACCGCAAAGGCGATCCAGCCGGAGCGACCCCTCCGTCGTTGGGCGCTCGTCACCTCTCGGTCGATGTTGGTCGCGCGTTGCATCGCAATAAGGAACCGGCGGTCCGAGCAGCAGGTTCCGTGTTTTCATTGCGGCCCCGGCCCTGACATTGCCTTGCGGTCCCCTTATGTTCCGCTCTCGATTCTGCCTGACGCCTCTCTGAAAGACGGATAGTTCTTCGCCCGTGACCGATCTTCCCGCCCCCCGTATTTCCGACCTGGCCCGCGCCCGCGCGCCCGAGGAGGCGCAGGCGCGCGACTATCTGGCCGGTCTGAACCCGGAACAGCGCGAGGCGGTGGAGACGACCGAAGGTCCCGTGCTGGTGCTGGCGGGCGCGGGCACGGGCAAGACGCGGGTGCTGACAACGCGGCTGGCGCACATCCTGGCGACGGGTCGGGCCAAGCCGTGGGAACTGCTGGCCGTCACCTTCACCAACAAGGCTGCGCGCGAAATGCGCGAGCGGATCACCCATCTAATCGGTCCGTCGGCCGAGGGGCTGCGCTGGCTGGGCACCTTCCACTCCATCGCCGCCCAGATCCTGCGTCGCCACGCCGAGTTGGTGGGGCTGAAATCCACCTTCACCATCCTGGACACGGACGATCAGGAGCGGGTGCTGAAACAACTGCTGGAAGCGGCCAATATCGACACCAAGCGCTGGACGCCTAAATCGCTGTCGGGCCTGATCGACCACTGGAAGAACCGCGGCTGGACGCCCGAGAAACTGCCGCCCGGCGAGGATTTCGCCAAAGGCAAGGGCCAGGGCCTGTACGCCGCCTATCAGGCGCGCCTTCGCAGCTTGAACGCCTGCGACTTCGGCGATCTGCTGCTGCACAACATCACCATCCTGTCGCAGCATGCTGATCTCGCCGAGGAGTATCGCCGGCGCTTCCGCTACATCCTGGTCGACGAGTATCAGGACACCAATGTCGCCCAGTATCTGTGGCTGCGGCTGCTGACGGCCTCGACCGGCAATGTCTGCTGCGTGGGCGACGACGATCAGTCGATCTATGGCTGGCGTGGGGCCGAGGTGGACAACATCCTGCGGTTCGAGCGCGATTTCCCCGGCGCCAAGATCGTCAAGCTGGAGCGCAACTATCGCTCGACCAGCCACATTCTCGGCGCGGCCTCGGGCCTGATCGCCGCCAACCGCGACCGCCTGGGCAAGACCCTGTGGACCGAGGACGACGGCGGCGACAAGGTGCGGGTGCGCGGCGTCTGGGACGGCGAGGCCGAGGCCCGGCTGATCGGCGACGAGATCGAGACCGCGCGCCGTCCGCACGCCGGCGAGCCCGGTCTGAAATACAAGGACATGGCCATTCTGGTCCGCGCCTCTTTCCAGATGCGGGCGTTCGAGGAGCGGCTGGTCATGCTGGCCATCCCCTATACCGTCATCGGCGGGCCGCGCTTCTTCGAGCGCGCGGAAATCCGCGACGCCCACGCCTATCTGCGCCTGATCCTGTCCGAGGACGACGACCTGGCGTTCGAGCGGATCGTCAATGTGCCCAAACGCGGCATCGGCGACACCTCGGTGCAAAAGATCCTGCAGATCGCCCGCGAACACGGCCTGTCGGCCCTGACGGCCGTGCGCGGCCTGATCAACACCGACGAGCTTCAGGCCCGCACCCGCACCGCCCTGTCCAACTTCGTGCGCGACATCGACCGCTGGCGCGTGCTGTCCGAGACCACGCCCCACTGGCAGGTCATGGAGACGGTGCTGGAGGAGAGCGGCTATACCGACATGCAGAAGGCCGACCGCACCAGCGGCCAGACGCGACTGGAGAACCTGAAGGAACTGGTGCAGTCGATGCAGCAGTTCGAGACGCTGCAAGCCTATCTGGAGCACGTCTCCCTGGTCATGGACCTGGATCGCGGCGCGGGCGACGATCCCAATGGCGACGGGGCGGTCCAGATCATGACCCTGCACGGCGCCAAGGGGCTGGAGTTCCCGCTGGTCTTCCTGCCCGGCTGGGAGGAAGGCGTCTTCCCCAGCCAGCGCAGCATCGACGAAAAGGGCGAAAAGGGCCTGGAGGAGGAACGCCGCCTGGCCTACGTCGGCGTGACCCGCGCCAAGCGGGACGCGCGGATTTCGTTCGCCGCCAACCGGCTGGTCTATGGTCGCTGGACATCGCAACTGCCCAGCCGCTTCGTCGATGAACTGCCCATCGCCCACGTCGATCCGCAATCCGACACCGGCTACTACGGCGCCTCGACCGGCATGAAAGAGGCCAAGAGCCGCTGGGACGACGCGCCCTCCTTCGGCAGCGGCTATTCCTCGCCCGGCTGGAAACGCGCCCAAAGCTTCACCGCCGCCCAGACGCCCGCCAGAATCCCGGCCCGAAAGGCCGTCATCGAGGGCGATGGCCGGTTGGTGGCCACAGCCGCCAAAACCAACTCGAAATGGACCAGGGGCGAGCGCGTCTTCCACCAGAAGTTCGGCTACGGGAACGTCCGCATCATCGAGGGCAACAAGCTGCTGGTCGACTTCGAAAAGGCCGGTGAGAAGCGTGTGATCGACAGTTTCGTGGAAAAGGCCGACTGACCTTTCAGGTCACGCGCGAGCGCAGGCTCTCCCATACGCCGACCGCCATCAGGACCGCCGTGGAGGCCAGGCTGAGGATCAGCGGCGTCGTCCAGGGCGCGACCAGCCACCCCGCCGCCAGGATGACGCAGCACGCCAACCGCCCCCAGGCGATCCTTCGCCAAATCGCCCATATGGCGACCGCCGTGCCGATCAGGAACAGGATCGGCCCGCCCAGCAGGGTCAGGGCCGCCGCCGTCGAGACATGGCCGTCGGGATGGGCCAGGGCCAGTTCGTCGCTGACCGCCACCACCATGATCCCGGCGATGACCAGGATCGGCGAATAGGTATAGGCGCGGCGCGCCAGTCGTCCCGGGTCGGCGGCGTGCATGATGGCGTGCGACGCCGATTCATGCGCCTGGCTGAAGAACAGTCGCCACATGGCGACGGTGGACAGGACCGCCGAAACGAAGGCGGCCCAGACCGCGCCCGAGGACCAGTCCAGCCCAGCGAAGGTCGCGCCCGAGATCAGCAGGGTCTCGCCCAGGCAGATGATGACGAACAGCCCGACCCGCTCGGCCATATGACCACCTTCGATCGTCCAGTCGTCGGTGTGCGACCGCCCCAGGCCGGGCACGAAGAAATAGAGCGCCGGCGATGCATATTCGACCGCCAGGGCCGCCAGCCAGAACCAAAGCCTCTGCTCGGGCTCTGCCAGACCGCCGGCGATCCACAGAGCGCCAGAAGCCAGCAACCAGACCAGGATACGCAGAAAATTCCGCCTCAGGCTGACATCGCCCCTCACCGCCCACAGCATGAAGGCTGTGCGCCCGACCTGGATGCCGACAAAGGCCAGGGCGAAAGCCAGGCCCTGCGCCTCAAAGGCATGCGGCAGGGCGGCCGACATGATCAGGCCGATCCCCATTAAAACGAACAGCGCCACCTGCACCGGTCCTCTCTCGGGGTCCAGCCAGTTCGTCACCCATGAGGTGAAGATCCACGCCCACCAGACAGCAGCCAGAAGCATGGCGGCCTGCAGGGCGCCCAACGGGTTCAGATGGGCCAGCAGATTGTGGCTGACCTGGGTGATGGCGAAGACAAAGACCAGGTCGAAGAACAGTTCGACGAAGCCAACCCGAGCGTGCTCGCCCTCGACCCGTTCCCGCAACAGCGACGTCATCCGCCCCTCCTCGTCTCGATGACCAGGTTAGCGAACGATTTCGACCCTGTCGCGGGTCGGTTTATCGAAGGACGTCAGAGGTGGATCGTGCGTCCGTAGGCGTCCAGCGCCGCCTCGTGCATGGCCTCCGACATGGTGGGGTGGGGATAGACGATGCCGTGGATGTCCTCTTCCGTCGCCTCCATGGCGATGGCGGTGACGTAGCCCTGGATCATTTCGGTGACTTCATGGCCCATCATGTGGGCGCCGATCAGGGCGCCGGTCTTGGCGTCGAAGATCACCTTGACGAAGCCGTCCGGCTCGCCCGCCGCCACGGCCTTGCCGTTCACGCGGAACGGGAAGCGGCCGATCTTGACGTCGCGCTTCTCGGCGCTGGCGGCCTGTTCGGTCACGCCGACCGAGGCGACCTGCGGTTGGGCGTAGGTGCAGCCGGCGATGGGCGAATGGACGTTCGGCGTCTTGTAGCCGGCGATGTGCTCGGCGGCGTGGATGCCCTCATGCGACGCCTTGTGCGCCAGCCACGGCGCCCCGGCGCAGTCGCCGATGGCGTACAGGCCCTTGACGTTGGTCTGGCAGTGGCTGTCGGTCTTGATGTGGCCGCGATCCAGTTCGACGCCCAGCGCCTCCAGGCCGATGCCGTCGGTGTTGGCGGTGATTCCGACCGCCGAGATGCAGACCTCGGCCTCCAGCGTCTCGGCCTTGCCGCCGATCTCGACATCCACCTTCACGCCGGTCGCGCTCTTGGAGACCTTGGTCACCTTCGCGCCGACCTTGAACTTGATGCCGCGCTTTTCGAACGACTTCTGCGCGGCCTTGGAGACCTCTTCATCCTCCACCGGCATGATGCGGTCCACGGCCTCGACGACCGTCACCTCGGCGCCCAGGGCGCGATAGAAGCTGGCGAACTCGATGCCGATGGCGCCCGAACCGATGACCACGAAGGTCTTGGGCAGTTTCTTGGGCGCCAGGGCGTCGCGATAGGCCCAGATCTTGTCGCCGTCGGCCTCCAGACCGATCTGCGGCAGGGCGCGGGCGCGGGCGCCGACGGCCAGCATGACCGACTTGGCCTCGACCGTGCGCGACCCGCCGGCCTTCAGGGCGATCACGATCTTGGGCGCCGCGGCGCCCTTCTCAAGCTTGGCGGCGCCCTCGATCACCTCGATCTTGTTCTTCTTCATCAGGAAGGCGACGCCCTTGTTCATCGTCGCCGCCACGCCGCGCGAGCGCTGGATGATGGCGTCGAAGTCGAACGACGCGCCGGACGCCGATAGGCCGTAGTCCTTCAGGTGCGACAGGCTCTCGAACTTCTCGCCCGACTTCAGCAGGGCCTTGGTCGGGATGCAGCCCCAGTTCAGGCAGATGCCGCCCAGATTCTCGCGCTCGACGATGGCGACCTTCTGGCCCAGTTGGCTGGCGCGGATGGCCGCGACGTAGCCGCCGGGGCCCGAGCCGATGACGACGAGATCGAATTCAGCAGCCATTAGATCAACTTCTCGATGTCGGCCTTGATGGCCTCGGGTTCAGTCTGCGGGGCGTAGCGGGCGACCACCCTGCCCTCGCGGTCGGTCAGGAACTTGGTGAAGTTCCATTTGATGGCCTGGGAGCCCAGGAAGCCGCGCTTCTGTTGGGTCAGCCAGGCGTAGAGCGGATGCCGGTTCGGCCCGTTGACCTCCACCTTGTCGAACAAGGGGAAGCTCACGTCGAAACTGGTGGCGCAGAAGGCGGCGATCTCCGCCGCCCGGCCCGGCTCCTGATTGCCGAACTGGTTGCAGGGAAAGCCCAGCACCTCGAACGGCGCATCCGCGAAATCCCGGTGCAGCTTCTCCAGACCGTCATACTGGCCGGTGAAGCCGCACTTGGACGCCGTGTTCACGATCAGCAGCGCCTGACCGCGAAAGCGATCCAGCGAGACGTCCGCGCCGTCGATGGCCCGGGCGGAGAAGTCATAGACCGAGGTCATGACCTCACCCTCCCCTTACGCCAGCATCGCGACGGGGTCTTCGATCAGCGGCTTGAACGCCTGAAGGAAGCGGGCGCCGGTCGCGCCGTCCACCACGCGGTGATCGCAGGTCAGGGTCACGGTCATGACGGTGGCCGCGACGATCTGGCCGTCCTTGACGACGGCGCGCTGCTCGCCCGCGCCCACGCTCATGATGCAGCCCTGCGGCTCATTGATGATCGAGGTGAACTGCTTGATGCCGAACATGCCCAGGTTGGACACCGAGAAGGTGCCGCCCTGGAACTCTTCGGGCTTCAGCTTACGGTCGCGGGCGCGCTTGGCCAGATCCTTGGACTCGGTCGCGATCTGCGCCAGACCCTTGGTCTCGGCCTTTTTGATGATCGGCGTGATCAGGCCGCCGTCGATGGCCACGGCCATGGAGACGTCGGCGTTGTGATGCATGGCGATGCCTTCCGGCGTGTAGGAGGCGTTCGCTTCCGGCACGGCCTTCAGCGCCAGGGCGGCCGCCTTGATGACGAAGTCGTTGACGGAGACCTTGACCCCCTGCGGCTCCAGCATCTTGTTGACCTTGGCGCGCACGGCCATCAGCTGATCGATCTCGACATCGATGAACAGCGGGAAGTGCGGCACGTTCTGAACGCTGTCGACCATGCGACGCGCCACGGCCTTCTTCATGCCGTCCAGCGGGATCAGGTCGTAGCTGCCGTCGGGAATGCCCATCTGAGCCAGCGATTGCGCCTTGCGCGGTTCGGCTGCGGCGGCGGCGGTCGTCGTCGCGGTCGACGCGGCTGCGGGCTGGGCCGAACCCTTGCCGGCGGCCTCCACGTCGCGCTTGACGATACGGCCATGCGGGCCGGTGCCCTTGATCGACTTCAGATCGACCCCGTTCTGGGCAGCGATGCGACGCGCCAGGGGCGAGGAGAAGATGCGTTCGCCGTCGTCGGACTTGGGCGCCGCCGGCGCCGGCGCAGCGGCGGCCTTCGGAGCCTCGGCGGCAGACGCAGCCTTGGCGGCCTCCTGCGGTTTGGCGGCGGGCGCGTCTTCGGCTTTGGCGGCGGGCTTGGGCGCAGCAGCGCCGCCCTCGTCCTTCAGGCGGGCGATGGGCGTGTTGACCTTCACGCCCTCCGTACCCTCGGCCACCAGAATGTCGGTGACTTCACCTTCGTCCACGGCCTCGACCTCCATCGTGGCCTTGTCGGTTTCGATCTCTGCGATCACGTCGCCGGCGGACACGACGTCGCCGACCTTGACGTGCCACTTGGCCAGCACGCCCTCCTCCATGGTCGGAGACAGGGCCGGCATCAGGATATCGGTCATCAGGCGTTTCCCCCGGTTTGCGTGGTCGGCTCGGCGACGGTGCGGACGTCGTTCGCCTTTACCACTTCGCTGAGACCTTCGAGGATGCGGTGGTAGGCCGCGGTTTCATCGTGATCGTGACGCACGGCGTAGCCATGAGCCATGTGACGCGCCGCATAGGCCAGCAGACGGCCGAACTGGATCGGATCGTTGAAGGCGGGCTTGACCGCCATCACCGGCTCTTCCTTCGACCACCACATCCGCAGCAGTTCGATGGCCTGGGGATCAGCCGCGACGCTGTCCGGCGTCGTCAGCATGAACTCCGAAGCCTCGGTCACGCCATCACCTGCTTCACGGCGGCGACGATCTTGTCAGCGCCCGGCAGCGACAGGGCTTCCAGATTGGCGGCGTAAGGCAGCGGCACGTCTTCCTGGTGCACCCGCAGCGGCGGCGCGTCCAGATAGTCGAAGGCGTGTTCGATCACGCGGGCCACGACCTCGGCGCCCACGCCCATCGGACCCCAGCCCTCTTCGGCCGAGACCAGACGGTTGGTCTTCTTGACGCTTTCGACGATGGTCTCGTGATCCATCGGACGCAGGGTGCGAAGGTCGATCACCTCGGCCTCGATCCCTTCTTCGGCCAGCTTCTCGGCGGCCTGCAGGGCGAAGCCGACCATACGGCTGTGCGCGGTGATGGTGACGTCCTTGCCTTCACGGCGAACCTTGGCCTTGCCGATGGGCAGGACATAGTCCTCGACCTCCGGCACGTCGAACTCCAGGCCGTACATCATCTCGTGTTCGAGGAAGACGACGGGGTTCGGATCGCGGATGGCGGCTTTCAGGAGGCCCTTGGCGTCGGCGGCGTCATAGGGCGCGATCACCTTCAGACCCGGAACCTGGGCGTACCAGGCGGAATAGTCCTGGCTGTGCTGGGCGCCGACGCGGCTGGCGGCGCCGTTCGGACCGCGGAAGACGATGGGCGCCTTGATCTGACCACCCGACATATAGAGGGTCTTTGCGGCCGAGTTGATGATGTGGTCGATCGCCTGCATGGCGAAGTTGAACGTCATGAACTCGACGATCGGCTTCAGGCCCGCCATTGCGGCGCCGACGCCCAGGCCGGCGAAGCCGTGCTCGGTGATCGGGGTGTCCACGACGCGCTGGTCGCCGAACTCCTGCAGCAGGTCGCGGCTGACCTTGTAGGCGCCCTGATACTGGGCCACTTCCTCGCCGATCAGGAAGACGCGGTCGTCACGACGCATCTCCTCGGCCATGGCGTCGCGCAGGGCGTCGCGCACCGTCGTCTTGGCCAGTTTGGCGTCAGCCGGGATTTCCGGGTCGCGCAGTTCGACCTTGGGCGTCGAGGTCTGGGCGGGGGCCTTTTCGGGATCGCCGGTCTTGCCTTCGGCCGTCGCCTTGGGCGCATCGGCTTCGGCCTTGGCGGCTTCAGCCTTGGGCGCCGGAGCCGCCGCGCCGTCCTCGCCGGCTAGACGCGCGATCGGCGTGTTGACCTTCACGTTCTCGGAGCCCTCGGGCACCAGGATTTCCAGCACCTCGCCTTCGTCCACGGCCTCGACTTCCATCGTGGCCTTGTCGGTTTCGATTTCGGCGATCACCTGGCCGGCCGACACGGTGTCGCCCGCCTTGATGTGCCATTTGGTCAGCGTGCCCTCTTCCATCGTGGGGGACAGCGCCGGCATCAGAATGTCGGTCACGGATCAGGCCTCCACGTAGACGTCGGTATAGAGCTCGGACGGATCGGGTTCCGGGCTCTCTTGGGCGAATTGAACAGCTTCGGCGACGATCGCCTTGATTTCGTTATCGATGGCCTTCAGCTCCTCTTCGGTCGCCTTGGCGGCCGACAGCAGCATCTTCAGGTGATCGATCGGATCGCGAGTCTTCTTAACCTCGTCGACCTCTTCCTTGGTGCGGTATTTCGCCGGATCGGACATCGAGTGACCGCGATAGCGATAGGTCTTCACTTCCAGGATGAAGGGGCCGCCGCCTTCGCGGGCGCGCTTCACCGCGCGGGCCGTGGCGTCGCGCACGGCCAGAACGTCCATGCCGTCCACCTGCTCGCCCGGAATGCCGAAGCTGGCGCCGCGCTGGTACAGTTCTGTCGTGGACGACGAGCGTTCGATGCTCGTGCCCATGGCGTACTGGTTGTTCTCGATGATGTAGATGGCCGGCAGCTTCCACAGCTGCGCCATGTTGAAGCTCTCGTACACCTGACCCTGATTAGAGGCGCCGTCGCCGAAATAGACGAAGGCCACCGAATCGTCGCCGCGATACTTGCCGGCGAAGGCCAAGCCGGTGCCCAGCGCCACCTGGGCGCCGACGATGCCGTGACCGCCGTAGAAGCCGGTCGGCACGTCGAACATGTGCATCGAGCCGCCCTTGCCCTTGGACGACCCGCCGCTGCGGCCGGTCAGCTCGGCCATGACTTCCTTCGGATCCATGCCAGCGGCCAGCATGTGGCCGTGGTCGCGGTAGCCGGTGATGATCTTGTCGTGGCCCTGTTTGACGCTTTCCTGAACGCCCACCGCCACGGCTTCCTGGCCGATATACAGGTGGCAGAAGCCGCCGATCAGACCCATGCCGTACAGTTGGCCCGCGCGCTCCTCGAAGCGGCGGATCAGGACCATCTCGCGATAGAAGCGAAGCAGGTCTTCCTTGGACGCCGTCGGCGTATTGGGCAGTTTGTCAGGCGTGGTCGTCTGAGCGGATTTGGCTGGGGCTTTCGCCATCCGGTATCTCCCGGCTAGGCGTCAGGAAGCGACGCCTTCTTATCGTTACGGAAGGGGGCTTTAGCAGTCTTCCTTCCCGGAACGCAAAGGGGTGCGGGCCGGGCTGTAACAATAGTTCAAGTGGCCGGGGCGCTTCAGCCCTGCGCAGCCGGCGCCGAGACGCGGATCACATAGTCGCGCGGGTCGGAAAAGCCTAAGACGGCGCGTGCGCGTTCCTCCAGCAGATCGCGCGACAGGCTGTCGGTACGCAGATATCGAACCCGCGTCTCCAGGTCGCGGCGCTGTTCGGTCAGATGCGCCAACTGATCTTCGCGCTGACCCAGCAGCGCATCGCGCGAGGCGCCGCTCAGCAGCCCGCGCTCACCCGTCAAAGCCTGCACGCCGAGATAGGCGAGCAACAGCAGCAGGGCACAGGATACGCGGTAAGGTTTCATCCGTTCGGGCACTTAAGACGCTCCTTCTGAGCGCGAGAACACAGTTCATGAACCGTGCCCGAAAATGCCTAACGAAATGTAGCTTGACCGTAAGAAAGTCGGCGAAGAACGCTGATTCTCCGCCGACAATTCCGATGCTTACTTCAACAGCATGCCGTCGCCGAAATAGACGCCCTGGTTGCCCAGCATCTCTTCGATCCGCAGCAGCTGATTGTATTTGGCCACCCGGTCCGAACGGGCCAGCGAGCCGGTCTTGATCTGTCCGCAGTTGGTGGCGACGGCCAGGTCGGCGATGGTTGAATCCTCGGTCTCGCCCGAACGGTGGCTCATCACGGCGGTGTAGCCGGCGCGCTGGGCCATATCGACCGCATCCAGCGTCTCCGAAAGCGTGCCGATCTGGTTGACCTTGATCAGGATCGAATTGGCCAGCCCTTCGCCGATGCCGGCCGCCAGACGCGCCGGATTGGTCACGAACAGATCGTCTCCGACCAGTTGAACCCGGTCGCCCAGACGCTCGGTCAGCAGGCGCCAGCCGTCGAAATCATCCTCGGCCATGCCGTCCTCGATCGAGACGATGGGGAAGCGCTCGCACAGATCGACCAGATAGGCGGCCATGCCGTCGGCGTCGACGGTCTTGCCCTCGCCGGCCATGATGTATTTGCCGTCCTTGAAGAACTCGGTCGAGGCGACGTCCAGACCCAGATGGAAGTCCTCGCCCGCCAGATAGCCGGCGGCCTGCCCCGCCTTGGTGATGAAGCTCAGCGCCTCTTCGGCCGAGGCCAGATTGGGGGCGAAGCCGCCCTCGTCGCCGACGTTGGTGTTGTGGCCGGCGTCCTTCAGTTGCTTTTTCAGCGCGTGGAAGATCTCCGTGCCCATCCGCACGGCGTCGGTGAAGGTTTCCGCGCCGGTCGGCAGGATCATGAACTCCTGGATGTCGATGGGATTGTCGGCGTGGGCGCCGCCGTTGATGATGTTCATCATCGGCGTCGGCAGGACGCGGGCCGAGACGCCCCCGATATAGCGATACAGCGGCAGGCCCGACGAAATGGCGCTGGCCTTGGCCGCCGCCAGCGACACGCCCAGAATGGCGTTGGCGCCCAGACGGCCCTTGTTGGGCGTGCCGTCCAGTTCGATCATCGCCTCGTCCAGGCGGCGCTGGTCTTCGGCGTCCATGCCCGACAGGGCGTCGAAGATTTCGCCGTTCACGGCGTCGACGGCCTTCTGAACGCCCTTGCCGCCCCAGACGTCCTTGTCGCCGTCACGCAGTTCGACGGCCTCGTGCGCCCCGGTGGAGGCGCCCGAGGGTACGGCGGCGCGGCCGAACGAGCCGTCGTCCAGAATCACATCCACTTCGACCGTCGGGTTGCCCCGGCTGTCGAGGATCTGGCGGGCGACGATGTCGGCGATGTCGGTCATGGCTCGGCTCTTTGGCTCAAGGCGGAAGTGAAGTCAGACGGGTTTAGCCGCCTGCCCGCCAAAGGCCAATGCCGCCGTGCGCCGTCAGGTCAGGAACAGCCTTCGACCAGCTGGATCGACGGATCGCCGGCGTGGATCGCCATGACCTTGCCGTCCGTTCCGATCTCGTAGCGGACGCCGCGCGCGGACGGATCGGTGACATAGCTGGTCGATCCGCCACGCGCCCAGGCGAACAGGTCTTCGGCCGGCGCGGCCTGATATTTGTGGGGCTGGGCGAAGATCGACCCGCCGTAGGCCTGCTTCACCGCCATGGCCGTGTCGCCCAGGCCGAAGCCGCGGTCTGTCTTGATCCTGGCGTCGTGCATCAGGGTGATTCGCGTCAGCTTGCCGTCCTGAATCATGACGTTGACGCCCTGCGGCGCGCGGGCGGGATGGAACTGGTCGCAGACCTCGGGCTCCGCGCCGCCGACGGCGTTCGGGTTGGTCCGATCGCCCCAGGCGGCGACCAGATCGGCCTTGCTCATGCCGATACGCGCCGCGCCTAACCCTTCTGCGGTCAGGATGTTGGGATCGGCGGCAGGCGTCGCGGCTGGAGACGTCTCCGTCGGCGTCAGCGCGACCGGGGTCGCGTCAGACGGGGCCTCTGCAGTCCGCCGTTCATCACGCCCGCAGGCGGCGAGGGTCAGAAGCGCGCAGGCGCTGACGGCGGTGAGACGAATCATCATGCGGTGATCTCCAGTAGAAGCTTCACCGCGCACAACGCACGAAAACGGCGCGCGGATCACCGCGCGCCGCAAATTCTCGCTCGACCTTAAGGGCCGACGTCCGAAAAAGACCTAGTCTTCCTTGGGCGTGATGACCTGACGACCACGATAGGTGCCGGTCTTCAGGTCGATGTGGTGCGGGCGCTTCAGCTCGCCCGTGTCCTTGTCCTCGACGTACACGTTCGAGGTCAGGGCGTCGTGGGCGCGGCGCATGTTGCGACGCGAGGGGGATACTTTGCGCTTCGGAACGGCCATGTCCGTCTCAATCTTCTAAGTCGGGCGCCGCCCAGAGCCTAAGCCTGTCTGGCGCGAAAACGATAGCGGCGGCCCCCAACCCTCATCAGAGGTCTGCAGAGCCGCCACGCGAGGCGCGGCTTATGCATGAACCGCGCGACGATTTCAAGGCGTTTAAGCAGGCGTCAGACGACGCACGATCCTGGCCGGATTGCCGACCACCACGACGTCTGACGGCACGTCCCTGGTCACCACCGCGCCGGCCCCGATGACCGAGCGATCCCCAATGGTCACGCCGGCCAGAACGATGGCACCGCCGCCGATCCAGACATCGTCGCCGATGACGATGGGCTGGGCGGTTTCCTCGCCCCGGCGGGCGACCGCATCCAGCGGATGCTCGGGCGTCAGCAGTTGAACGCCCGGCCCGGCCTGGAAGTTGTCGCCGATTCGAATCTCCGCGCAGTCCAGGAAGACGCAGTTGGCGTTGGCGAAGGCCCGCGCGCCCAGATGGATGTTGACGCCGTAGTCGCAGAAGAAGCCCGGCATGATCACCGCCTTACCGTCCGCGGCGTTCACCAGTTGGTTGACCAGGGCGCTGCGACGGTCGCGATCCGGTTCGGCGTTGATGGCGACGGTCAGGCCCACGGCCCGGGCGCGTCCGTCCCGCAGGTCCGCGTCGCCCGGATCATAGGGCAGGCCCGCCAGCATCTTCTCGCGCTCTTTCATTGCGTCTCCGTCAGGGCGTCGGCCACGGCCTCGCCGATGGCCAGGGAACTGGTCAGGCCGGGGCTTTCGATGCCGAACAGAGCCATCAGGCCGTCGATGCCGTGATGCTCGCGCCCATGCAGTTGGAAGTCCGGCTGCGATTCGCCCGGCCCATGCAGCTTGGGTCTGATCCCCGCATAATCCGGCGTCAGGGCGCCGTCGGGCAGGCCGGGCCAGAAGCGGCGGATATAGCGCGCAAACTCATCCGCCTTGGCCGGATCGACCGAATAGTCCTCGACCTCGACATAGGCCAGATCGGGGCCGAACACCCCCTGCCCGCCCAGGTCCTTGCGATAATGAGTGCCCAGGGCTCCGGGAATGGGCGGTGGATAGATCAGCCGGTCGAACGGCGCCTTGCCCATCAGCCGGAAATAGACGCCCTTGCCGAAATGACCGGGCGGGATGTCCTGGGCCGGATATCCCTCGATGTCCGACGCGACGGCTTGGGCCGACAGGCCGGGCGCGGTGACCAGAAGGCGGCTGGTGACGGTCATCGCCCCCTCCCCGCCGACGCGGACGGAGAACCCGCCGCCCGACATCGGCTCGGCGCCCTCGAACGGGGAGGATGTCACGACAGACCCGCCCGCATCCTCGATCTCGCCCTGGAGGGCCAGCATGTAGCCGTGACTATCGAACAGGCCGCTCTCGGGCGACAGGATGGCGGCGTGAGCGTTCAGTTCCGGCTCCAGCGCCCGCGCCTGGGCGCCGGTCAGATGCGCCAGACCCTCCACACCGTTCGCCGTCGCCTGTTCGAAGATGGCCTCGATCCGCCCGACCTCGGCCTCCTCGGTGGCCACGACCAGCTTGCCGCATTTCCAGTGGTCGATCTTGCGACTGGCCAGAAAGTCATAGAGCGCCCGCCGCCCCTCGACGCAGAACTTCGCCTTCAGGGAGCCGGTCGGATAATAGAGGCCGCCGTGGATCACCTCGGAATTGCGCGAGGAGACGCCCTGGCCGATGTGGCCCTCCTTCTCCAGCACCAGCACCGTCAGACCCCGTTTCGACAACGCCCGACCGCAGGCCAGGCCCACAGCCCCGGCGCCCACGACGGTCGCGTCAAAATCAAACACGCTCAGCAAAACTCAGCCATCTTCGGGCTCAAGAACAGCAACAGAGGCCACAACGGAAGGATTGCAAAGCCCCACCAAGCGCGTGGCTCATTGCGGACAGCAAACGCTTGCCAGCCATTTATCAGAACGCCGATGATGGCGATCGGCAAGGTCAATGCGCTCATGACGAAAAGATAAGCAGGCCATCCTGCACACGAGTCACCCGCCGTCCCAGACATGGCCGCAAAGATCAGCAGCATCGGAGAGGCCAAGACAAATGCACACGTCGAAAGAATAAGAACCGTGAGCAGAATCCAACTGCGACGTTTGTATAATACAGGCTTGGGTTCCGACATCGGGCGTCCTCAGCGAAAACGCCTGGCGGCTTCGCTTTCAAAACACCCTATCAGCTTTTCCACCGCCCGGTCGAAGTTGGCCGACAGCATCAAGTCCAGCATTCGCGACTTGAAGGCGAAGTCGATCATGAACTCCAGCCGCGTGCCTTCGGGATGCGGGAAGAACTCCCAGCGGTTCTTCAGGTGTTTGAACGGCCCGCGCAGCAAGCCGACCTCGACCTTGGGCGCATTGCGATCATGCCGGACCCAGGTGGAGAACCGCTCTTTCAGAAACGAAAAGCCGACGCTGGCCTCCGCATCCTGCAAACCGACGCCCTCGCCTTCCTCGCGCACGTTCCAGACGCGCATCGACGTCACCCACGGCACGAAGTCGGGATAGGCGCGCACGTCGGCGACCAGATCGGCAAGCTGTTCTGGCGCATAGGGAAGAATGCGCGTGACGCGGTGGACGGCCATGAAGGACTTAGCGCTTCAGCTGCGCCTCGCGCGCGGCCTTCAGCCGGGCGAAGTCGTCGCCGGCATGGTGCGACGAGCGCGTCAGCGGCGACGAGGACACCATCAAAAAGCCCTTCGCCCGAGCGATCGCCTCATAGGCCTTGAACTCTTCCGGCGTGACGAAGCGGTCGATGGCGGCGTGCTTGCGCGTCGGCTGCAGGTATTGGCCGATGGTGATGAAATCGACGCCGGCGGACCGCATGTCGTCCATCACCTGCATGACCTCTTCCTTGGTCTCGCCCAGTCCGACCATGATGCCGGACTTGGTGAACTGCTCGGGGTCGCGCTCCTTGACCATCTGCAGAAGGCGCAGGGAGTGGAAGTAGCGGGCGCCCGGCCGGATCTTCAGATACAGGCGCGGCACGGTTTCTAGATTGTGGTTGAAGACGTCCGGCTTGGCGTCGATCATCACGGCCGCCGCCCCGTCCTTCCTCAGGAAGTCTGGCGTCAGGATCTCGATGGTCGTGTTCGGCGCCTGCAGGCGGATTTGGCGCACCACCTCGGCGAAGTGGGCGGCGCCGCCATCGGCCACGTCATCGCGGTCGACCGAGGTGATGACGACGTGGTTCAGGCCCATCTGCTGCACCGCCAGACCCACCTTGCCCGGCTCCTCCGGGTCCAGCGGCTGAGGAAGGCCCGTCTTGACGTTGCAGAAGGCGCAGGCCCGCGTGCAGGTGTCGCCCATGATCATCAGGGTGGCATGCTTCTGGCTCCAGCACTCTCCAATGTTCGGGCAGGCCGCCTCCTCGCAGACCGTCACCAGCCCCTTGGAGCGGACGATGTCCTTGGTGGCGTTATACTGACCCGAACCGGGCGCCTTGACCCGCAGCCAGTCGGGCTTTTTCAGAACCACCGATTCCGGCCGGTTCTGCTTTTCCGGGTGACGCAGCTCCGACGGCTTGCGCTGCAGGGTGTCGATCAGGGTGACCATGGCCGGTATTTCGGCTTTCCGCGCCCGGAAGGCAAGGCACAGCCGGTTACAGACCGCGACCGCACGGGAACTCACGCGACGTTACGCATCTTTTCAAGAAGACTCGGCGTCATTAATGACTGACGCCCGAACAACAGAGAGGGCCCTTTGCGCCCTCCATAGGAGACGCGCTTGCGCCAGGCCCTGGATCCGTCGCTGTACGAACAATCCCTGATCGACGCCCTGATCGAGGCGCGCGCACGGTTCGGCGACAAGGAAATCCTGGAAGATCAGGACCGTCACCCCCTCACCTATACCGGCCTGATCCGCGCCGCTTTCGTGCTGGGCCGCAAGATCGCGCAGATGACCGAGCGGGGCGAGCGGGTCGCCATCCTTCTGCCGTCGTCGATGGGGGTGGTCGTCACCTTCTTTGGTTTGCACGCCCATGGCCGCGTGCCGGTGATGCTGAACTTCACCGCCGGAGAGGCCAATCTGAAGGCGGCCATCAAGGCGTCGGGCGTCAGGAAGGTGCTGACGGCAAAGCGCTTCATCGACCAGGCCAAGCTGGACGACCTGATCGTGGAACTGAAGACGGTCGCCGACGTCGTCTGGCTGGACGACGTGCGAAAGACCATCGGCCTGGCCGACAAGCTGTATGGCCTGGCCGCCGGCGCGGCGCCCAAGCGGTTCCGCGTCAGGACCGACCCGGATGCGCCGGGCGTGGTCCTGTTCACCTCGGGCAGTTTCGGCACGCCCAAAGGCGTGGTGCTGAGCCAGAAAAACCTGGTCGCCAATGCCCGACAGGTCGCGGCCCACATCGACCTCGACCCGGCCTGGGTCATGTTCAACCCGCTGCCGACATTCCACTGTTTCGGCCTGACCGGCGGCGTCATCCTGCCGCTGCTGCAGGGGCTGAAGGCGTTCCAATATCCGTCGCCGCTCCACGCCAAACAGATCACCGACCTGCTGCCCCAGGTGAACGCCTCGATCCTGTTCGCGACCGACACCTTCCTGAGCCAGTACGCCCGCGTCGCCGAACCGAACGACTTCGCCACCCTGAAGTTCGCCGTCGCCGGCGCCGAGAAGGTGCGCGAGGAGACCCGCGCCCTGTTCAACACCAAGTTCGGGGGCGTCGAACTGCTGGAGGGTTATGGCGCGACCGAGGCCTCGCCCGTCATCGCCGTGAACCACCCGGACCGCAACGCGCCGGGCACGGTGGGCCAGATGCTGCCGGGCATCGACTGGAAGCTGGAGCCGGTCGAGGGGATCGAGGGCGGCGGCCGCCTGTTTCTGAAGGGCCCGAACGTCATGAGCGGCTATGTCACCTCGGCCGAGCCGCTGGCCTGGGACGCGGTCGGCGACGACTGGCTGGACACCGGCGACATCGTGGACGTGGACGCCGAGGGCTATGTCACCATCAAGGGACGCGCCAAACGCTTCGCCAAGATCGGCGGCGAAATGGTGTCCCTGACGGCGGTCGAGGGCATCGCCGGCGCGGTCTGGCCCGAGCGTCGCCACGCCGTCGTCTCCATCCCCGACAGCCGCAAGGGCGAGAAACTGGTGCTGGTGACGGACCATGACGCGGCCGAGGTCGCGCCCCTGGCCGAATGGGCGCGCAACAACGGCGCGCCGGAACTGATCGTGCCCAAGAAGATCGTCAAGGTCTCCGAAGTGCCCGTCCTGGGCACCGGCAAGACCGACTATGTCGCCATCCAGAAGATGGTCGAGGCGGAAAAGGCGGCCTGATCGGCCGCCCCTCGGCGTCAGCCGATCCGCACGCCGGTCATCGAGATCGAACCGCCGTCGATGTGGTCGTTGAAGAAGCTGACGGGTTCGCCCGGCTGCTGCTGGGCGGCGATATAAAGGACGGGCAGATAGTGTTCGTCGGTCGGCACGCTCAGTTGCGCGTCCTCGGCCAAGTCCACCCAATCGATCAGGGCGTCGTGGTCTGCCCGTTCGAACGCCGCCTTCACCGCCTCATTGAATCCGGTCGCCCAGCCATAGGGTTCGGCGCCGCCCTCGCGCTTCCAGGTCCGCAGATTGTGCACGAAGTCGCCCGATCCGGCGATCACGATCCCCTCGTCCCGTAGCGGCGCCAGCGTTCTAGCCAACTGGTAATGCTGCCGCGCCGTCAGGTCGCGGTTCAGCGACAGTTGCACCACCGGCACGTCGGCCTCGGGCCAGACGTGGCACAGCACCGACCAGGTGCCGTGATCCAGACCCCACTGTCGGGTCTGGACCGCGCCGGTCAGCGCCGACACCCGGGCCGCCAGTTCGGGCGATCCGGGCGCCGGATACTGCATCTCGTGAAGTTCACGCGGGAAGTTGCCGAAATCGTGGATGGTTTCAGGCTTGGCCTGCGCCGTGACGCCCAGCCCGCGCGTCTCCCAGTGGGCGGAGATCATCACCACGCCCCGTGGCTTGCCGATGGCCTGACCCAAGTCGCGCCAGGCGGCCCCATAGGGACCGCCCAACGCATTCATGGGCGAACCGTGGCCGAAGAAGACGGCGGGCTGGCGCATGGGGTCAGCCGTGCAGCTTCTTGGCCAGTTCGGCGATGTGCTTGCCCTGGAAGCGCGCGCCGCCCAGGTCGATGTCGCTGGGCTGACGCGAGCCGTCGCCGCCGGTGATGGTCGAGGCGCCATAGGGCGAACCGCCGTGGATCGCATCCAGCGTCATCTGCCCTTGATACGAATAGGGCAGACCGACCACCGGCATTCCGTGGTGCATGAAGAAGTTGTGCAGACCCTGGAAGGTGGTTTCCTGGCCGCCGTGCTGGGTCGCCGTGGCCGTGAAGGCGCCGCCGATCTTGCCGATCAGCGCGCCCGAGAACCACAGGCCTCCGGCCTGGTCCAGGAAGGCGCGCATCTGCGAGGCGGCCGAGCCGAAACGGGTGCCGGCGCCGATGATGATGGCGTCATAGTCCTTCAGATCGTCGATCTTTGCGACCGGCGCCTTCTGATCCAGCTTGTAGTGCGAAGCCTTGGCCAGTTCTTCCGGCACGGTTTCCGGCACGCGCTTGATGTCGACCACCGCGCCTTCGACCTCGCTCGCGCCTTCGGCGACGGCTTCGGCCATGGTTTCCAGGTGGCCATAGGTCGAATGATAGAGGACCAGAATTTTCGGCATCGGGGGGAGGCTCCATTGAATGACAGGGGCCGTTATTTGCAACAACGACCGTTGCTAACTTGGCGCGTCATCCGGCTTGGCGCAAGTCCCAGGCTCGGTTTCCGGCTCGAACGGACACACGGCCGCGTAGAAGTCCGCCGATCCCGGCGCGACGCGGCCGCCCTGGCGATGAAAGCGATGCTCCATCACCATGGCCTGCTGCTCGATGTTCAGGTCGTCCCAGCGACAGGTCGCGACCGCTTCATAGGCGTAGGACGCGGCCGTGTCGCCGGCCTTCAGCTTGGCCCACAGCAGATTGACGCCCTGTTGCGCCTGCCAGACGTGGGTCAGTTCGTGGATCAGCACGCCCTGCGCGCGCACCGACGCTTCAGCGAAGTCCGCCATCAGTTCCCGGCGCGGCCAGACGATCCAGTCGCGCCCGAACCAGCGCCCGGCGACGAAGGCGCGCCGGAACGGCCATCCGATCAGCCGCACGGTGTCCAGCCGCAGCGCGGCGCCGAACGCCGCGCGCGCCAGCGCCGCCTCGGCCTGCGTCAGGGCGCGAACGATGGATCCCACGGCCGCACATACTCCCAATGCCACGGTTCATAGACGTAGGGGACGAATCCGAATCGACCCGCATTCTCGACCAGCCAGCGATAGGTCGCCGTCCGCGCCATATATTCGCGGCTGGCCGGGGTTGTAGAGTCGACACCCAGCCCCGGCGCCTGACCGACGTACAGATCGACCGCCGTTCCCGTGCGATGCGGCGAACAGACGGCGCGGCGCAGTCCATCGCAATTGCCCTGCTGGGCGCAGCGCGCGGCATCCGCCTCAGGATCGCGGAAGCCCGAGAAGATCTGCAGCAGTTCGGGGTCGGCCGCGACCTCTGGAACCTCGGCGCGGGCGGCGGCGACCAGCCGGCGATAGGCGTCCAGCACGTCGCGCCGCAACAGCCGCGTCAGCCGGTCGGCGTGTTCCTCTTCCGCGACCAGATAGCCCAGTTGGTTGATCGGCGGCGGCTCGGGGCACAGGCCGCCGACGCGCGCCATCACGAACGGCCGCCGCTCCTGCCACAGACCGCGAAACACCTGAAAGGTCGCGGCGTCCAAGAGGCCGGTCGGCGCCAGCCCGTTCGTCTGCTGGAACCCCGCCAGTTGCGAGGCGAAGATCGGCGTACCGGCCCCGCAGCGCGTATGAAGCTCCTGCTGGATCAGCGGCAGATAGGGCCGCCACCCCCATTCCATCGCCCCGAACGGCGTCCAGGGCATGGCGTAGGCCGCCTCGGCGTTGGCCAGACCTTGCGCGCGCCAGACGTCGGCGTTGGTGTGGCAAGGCCCCGCCGCCCTGGCCTGCCCGGCGAAGAGCGTTCCCAGAATTAGACCAAACAGGACGAACAGGCGAAGCGACATGACCTCAGAAGGCCCCAAGCCGGCCGTGAAGTCCACCATACCGCTGACGCGCCAAAGCTGCGATGGTGCAGAAGGTCCGACTCATCCGGGCCGTTTCGGACCCTCTTTCATGACCGCCCGATCCGCGCCCGCCCGCGCCACGCCCCGCCGCTCCAACGCCGTTCTGGCCGCCTTTTCCGGCCCCTGCCTGCCCTTGGCGGCCTTCGGCGTAGCCCTGCCCGTCACCCTGCCCGAGTTCTACGCCACCTTCGTCGGGCTGGAGCTGGGCGTGGTGGCGGCCGTCTTCATGGCGGTGCGCGTGATCGACATCGTCTTCGACCCCTTCATCGGCTGGGGGATGGACCGGACCAAGACCCGGTTCGGCCGCTATCGCCCGTGGATGGCGCTGTCGACGCCCATGCTGATGCTGGCCGCCTATATGATGTTCGTGATGGTCCAGCCGGGCGCGCCGCCCATCTATCTGTTCGGCTGGCTGCTGTTTCTCTATCTGGGCTTTTCCATCGGCACCCTGGGGCAGCTGGGCTGGGCCGCCGTCCTGGCGCCGCAATACGATCAGCGCAGCCGCGTCTATGGCTGGTGGCAGGTGTTCAACATCATCGGCGTGGTGCTGATCCTGGTGCTGCCGACCGTGGTGGTCCAGACGGGGATCGGGGCCTATGCCGACGGCGTGCGGATCATGGGCTGGGCCATCGTGATCGCCCTGCCCGTCACCATCGGCCTGGCCATGATCGCCGTGCCAGAGCCTGTCACGACCGGCGGCCAGCCGCACGGCAGCCTGGGCGCCTATCTCAGCCTGTTCAAGAAGCCGGTGGTCAGAAAGCTGCTGCTGTCGGATCTGTTGCTGGGCGTGGCGCCGGGCATCACCGGCTCGCTGCTCTTCTTCTTCTTCGGTCAGATCAAGGGCTACGATCACACCCAGGCCGGGCTGTTCATGCTGTTCTATTTCGTCGCCGGCCTGTGCGGCGCGCCCTTCTGGGCCTGGTATGCGACCCGCGTGGGCAAGGATCGCGGCCTGGCGGTAGCCAGCGTGGTGTCCGCCGTCCTCTATGTCGGCGCGACCCTGGTTCCGGGCGGCAACTTCGTCCTGACGGCCGTGGTCATGTTCATCGCCGGCCTGCCCTATGCGGCGGGCCTGTTTCTGACGCGCGCCATGATGGCCGACGCCGGTGACGAGGAGCGGTTCGAGACCGGGGTGGACCGCACCGGCCTGATGCTGTCGATCCTGTCGGCCACCACCAAGATCGGCCACGTCGTCGCCCTGATCCCCTATCTGATCCTGCAGGGCGTCGGCTTTCGCGCCCTGCCCGGCCCCGCCGGCAACAGCGACATGGCCCTGCTGACGCTGCAGATCCTGTTCGTCGCCGTTCCGGGCGTTCTGCTGGTCCTGGCGGGCGTGGTGTTGAAGAACTATCCGCTGACCGCCAAACGCCACGACGAAATCCGCGCGGCTCTGGAAGCCCGCGACGCCGGGCCTCAAGCCGGAGCCAGGGCATGAGGCCGATCGACCGTCTGCTGGGCGTGATGGCGCGGCTGCGCGACCCTGACGGCGGCTGCCCCTGGGACGCGGAGCAGACCTTCGCCACCATCGCCCCCTATACGATCGAAGAAGCCTATGAGGTCGCCGACGCCATCGAGCGCAACGACCTGACGGAACTGAAGGGCGAGCTTGGCGACCTGTTGTTCCAGGTCGTCTTCCACGCCCGGATGGCCGAGGAACAGGGGCTGTTCGCCTTCGACGACGTGGTCACAGCCATCGCCGACAAGCTGGAACGTCGCCACCCCCACGTCTTCGGCGACGAGGCCCAGCGGTCGTCCAGCGAACAGACCGTGGCCTGGGAGGTCATCAAGGCCGCCGAGCGCAATGACCGCCAGAAGCCCGGCGTCCTGGACGATGTGCCCCTCGGCCTGCCCGCCCTGACCCGCGCCGCCAAACTGACCAAACGCGCCGGTCGCGTCGGCTTCGACTGGCCCTCCACCGACGAGGTGTTCGACAAGCTGGCGGAAGAAGTCGAGGAACTGCGTGTCGAGATCGCCGCCGGCGACCAGGCCAAGGCGCGCGAGGAGCTGGGCGACCTGCTTTTCGTCGTCGCCAACCTGGCCCGCAAGCTGGACGTCGAACCCGAGGATGCGCTGCGCGCCGCCAACGCCAAGTTCGTGCGCCGTTTCGGCTTCATCGAGGCTGAACTGGCCAAGGACGGCCGCACCCCCGACCAATCGACCCTGGACGAGATGGATCGCCTCTGGGACGCCGCAAAGGTCGCGGAGAAGGCCGCGCTTAATAGCTGAACGGCCTCGCGTGACCTACGACCTGATCATCTTCGACTACGACGGCGTCGTCGCCGACAGCGAGGTGCTGAACAGCACCGTCATGGCCGAGCAATTGACCGCTCTCGGCCTGCCGACCACCCTGGACGAGGTGCTGGGCGCCTATATGGGCAAGCGCTGGCGCGACAATCGCCCGGCGGTCGAGGCCCGCCTTGGTCGCCCCTGCCCGGACGACTTCCACACCACTTGGTTCGCGACGTGTCGCCAGCGCGCGCCGCATCAGTTGACGCCGGTGCCCGGCATGATCGACTTCGCCCACGCCCGACCAGAGGCGCGCTGCATCGCCTCGTCCAGCGGCCCGGACTGGATCGGCGTCGGGCTGGACCTGTTCGGCCTGACCGATCATTTCGACGGGTCGGTCTTCACCGGCCTGGCGGTCGAGCGCGGGAAGCCGCACCCCGACCTGTTCCTGCACGCCGCCCGGACCATGGGCGTCGATCCGGCCCGCACCCTGGTCATCGAGGATTCGGAGGCGGGCGTCACCGCCGGCGTCGCGGCCGGCATGACGGTCGTCGGCCTGCTGGCCGGCGGCCACGTGCGCGACGGCCATGCCCAGCGTCTGGCGGCGCGCGGCGCCCATCATCTGGCCCACAGCTACGCCGACGTCGCCGCCTTCATGGACCGCTGATCGGGATTACGAGTAGCGCAGTTCCTGCAGGTCCACTTCGCGGATCAGCTTCTTGGCCGTCTCCTCATCCAGGCGACGCAGGCGCGCCAGCCGCCCCAGTTCCTCCCGTTCGGCGGCCAGGCCCGCCATCCGCAGATGCCGTTCGATGGCGTCGCTCAACCGCGCGGCCTCCACATCGTCCTCGTCGGTCCGGGTGCGGCTTTCGATCCGATGGCGGTACAACTCCATGATCCGGCTGGCGACATCGGAATAGAGGTCGGGATTGGGCTTGCCCTCGGCCATGGCGTGCGATGCATCCTCCACGGCGCGCAGGGCGGCGGAAGCGGCGGCGACGCGGCCGTGGTCCTCCTCGCGCTCATGCGAGGGTTCGGGCGGCAGCTCCACCCCCTTCAACAGTCGCGGCAGGGCGAAGGTCGCCACCAGCAGTGACACGATGATGACCGCCGCCGCCAGGAAGATCGCCAGGTTGCGCGACGGCATGGGCGATCCATCCCCCAACACGAACGGCAGGGTCAGAATGCCTGCCAGGGTGATCGCGCCCCGCACCCCCGCCAGCGACATCACCAGCGTCAGCCGCAAGCCCACGCGCGACGGCGGCTGGCGATTGCGCCGCCGATACAGCGTCAGCTTCAGCGAGGTCCAGACCCAGATGAACCGCAGCGCCGCCAGGGCCGCAACGATGGCCACGACATAGACCGCCAGCCACCAGACCTCGGGCCGGCTGGTCCCGCGCACCACCTCGGCCGCGCGTGACAGGATCGACGGCATCTGTTCGCCCAGGATCACGAAGATGATGCCGTTGGCGACGAACTGCACCGTGTCCCACACCACGCTGCGCCGGATGCGTGTCATGGCCATCGACTGGCCGGGAATGGCGCCGCGCTCTGTGAAGCTCATGGTGATGCCGGCGGCGACGGCGGCCAGAATGCCCGACGCCTCCAGCTCTTCGGCGATCAGATAGGCGGCGAACGGGATCAGCAGGCTGACCAGAATCTGCGCCCCGACATCCTCGCCCCATCGCCGGCTGATGATGGTCTTGGCGTAGCTGATGGCCATGGCGCTGGCGACGCCCACGGCCACCCCGACCAGGGCCAGCCACAGGAAGGTCCCGACGGCGGCGCCGATGGAGAAGGCCCCCGTCGTCGCCGCGATCACCGCGATCCGCATACAGGTCAGGCCCGTCGCATCGTTCAGCAGCGACTCGCCCTCCAGAATATGCATCAGTCGCTTGGGGATCGGCGCGCGGGCGGCGATGGCCTGGACGGCGATGGGGTCGGTCGGCGACAGGATGGCCGCAAGCGCAAAGGCCACCGGCAGCGGCATCTCCGGGATCATCCACCACAGCAGGAAACCCAACCCCAGCACGGTGAACAGCACCAGGCCCAGCGCCAGTTCCAGGATCACCGCCCGGTCGCGGAACAGGTCTTCCTTGGGGATGCGCCAACCATCCAGAAACAGCAGCGGCGGCAAGAACAGCAGAAAGAAGATGTCCGGTTCCAGATCGACCGTGGACCCGGTGATCAGCACCAGAGCCGCCCCCAACGCGATCTGGACCAACGGCAGGGCGATCCGGGTCATGCGCGCGATCGAACCCGACACCACGACAGCCAGAAGCAGCAGCAGTATGGTTTCGATCAGATGCATTGAAACCTAGCCGGCCAGATCGGGATACAGACGCTCGAATCGTCCGAGCGCCCCTGGATGCAGCCGCACCGTGACATGAGTGCGGCCAAGCTCGTCCGTGTCGCGCGTCGTCACCCGCCCATGTTCATACAGCCAGGCCAACGCCTCGCCCTGATGCGGCGCCAGCGTCACCTGGGTTTCCGGGTCGTCGTCTATCAGGCCGGCGATAGCCTGGCGCAGAGGCTCGATTCCCTCGCCCGTCCATGCCGAAACAGCGACCGCCTCGCCTTCCCTGGCCAGACGTTCGGCCTGACCCAGCACGGCCTCGCGCGCTTCGTCGTCCAGCAGGTCGATCTTGTTCCAGACCTCCAGCACCCGTCGCGTCTTGCCCTCGGGCGTCTCGATCTGTTTCAGCACCGCCTCGACGTCCTTGGCCTGGGCGTCGCTGTCGGGCGAAGCGATGTCGCGCACGTGCAGGATCAAATCGGCCTCGCCGACCTCTTCCAACGTGGCGCGGAAGCTTTCGACCAGTTCGTGCGGCAGGTCCGAAATGAACCCCACGGTATCCGCCACGATGGCAGGGCGGCCCTGCGGCAGGCGGATCGTGCGCTGGGTCGTGTCCAGCGTCGCGAACAACAGGTCCTTGGCGAAGACCTCCGATCCCGTCAGCCGGTTGAACAGGGTCGACTTGCCCGCATTGGTGTAGCCGACCAGGGCGATGGTCGGGAAAGGAACCTTCTGGCGCTGTTTGCGATGCAGGCCGCGCGTACGCCGCACCTCTTCCAGTTCGGCCTTCAGCCGCACGATCCGGTCGGCGATCAGGCGCCGGTCCAGTTCGATCTGGGTTTCGCCGGGACCGCCGGTCGAGCCGGTGCCGCCGCGTTGCCGCTCAAGGTGGGTCCAGGTCCGCACCAGGCGCGACCGCTCGTAATCCAGCCGCGCCAGTTCGACCTGCAGACGGCCTTCCTTCGTCCGCGCGCGGCGCCCGAAGATTTCAAGGATCAGGCCGGTGCGGTCGATGACCTTCACCTCCCACGCCTTCTCCAAATTACGCTGCTGCACAGGCGTCAGGGCGTCGTCGATGATGACCGCCTCTGCATCAGCGGCGCGGACAAGGGAGGCCAGTTCCTCCACCTTGCCGGATCCGAACAGCGTCGCAGGCGTGGTCCCGCGCAGCCGCACGATCTCCTCGGCACGCACGTCGAGATCCAGCGCGCGGGCTAGACCCGCCGCTTCTTCGAGACGTTCGCTCGCCAGCCGGGGGCTATCGGAGCGTCGGTCGGGATGGAGGACGACCGCCCGGATCAGCGGGACGGCGTGGTCGATCAGTTTTTGGGTCAATCAGTCTTCTTCGGCGTCGGGCTCGTACAGTTGCACGGGCGCGGACGGCATGATGGTGGAGATGGCGTGCTTGTACACCAGCTGGGACTGGCCATCGCGGCGCAGCAGCACACAGAAGTTGTCGAACCAGGTCACGATGCCCTGCAACTTGACCCCATTGACCAGGAAGATGGTCAGCGGCGTCTTGGTCTTGCGGACCGAGTTGAGGAAGGTGTCCTGAAGGTTCTGACGTTTGTCTTGCGACATGGCAGGTTGTTCCTGTTCTTCGTTGTTCGTCGCCGATTGATCGGCGCGGGGCCGATGCGGCCGACGACGACCTTAGCCGCCGCCCGCCCGCAGGGGCAACGGCCTAAATGGCCTCTCTGCGCGCCTGTTCAAGATAGATGTCGCGCAGACGTGTGGCGACCGGGCCCGGCTTGCCGTCGCCGATCTTCACACCGTCCAGCGAGATCAGCGGCATGACGAAGGCGCTGGCGGCGGTGACGAAGACCTCGCGCGCGCGTTTGGCCTCCTCGACCGAGAAGGGGCGCTCGTCCAGGGCGATACCCTCGGCCGCGACCAGCTTCAGCACCGACTCGCGGGTGATCCCGCGCAGGATGTTGGCCTGGGTGTCGCGCGTTCGCAGGCGGCCGTCCTCGTCCACGATCCAGGCGTTGGTCGACGCCCCCTCCGTCACCAGACCCATGTCGTCGTACATCAGACATTCATAGGCGCCGCGTTCACGCGCGGCCTGTTTGGCCAGCACATTGGGCAGCAGCCCCACCGTCTTGATGTCGCATCGCCCCCAGCGGATGTCGGGTTGGGTCACGCCGGCCGCGCCCCTGGCCGCCATCGCCTGTCCGCGCGCACGGTCGATCGACTTGGCCGTCACGATCACGCTGGGCGCCGCGTCGGTCGGAAAGGCGTGGTCGCGCGCCGCCGTGCCCCGCGTGACCTGCAGATAGACCATGCCCTCGCGCACCCGATTGCGCCGAACCGTCTCGCGCAACACAACACCCAGCGCCGCCGACGTCATGGGAATCTCGACCTTCAGCGCCTCCAGACTGCGGTTCAGCCGCGCCATATGGCCGTCGAAGTCGGCCAGCCGGCCATCCATCACCGACCAGACCTCATAGACCCCGTCGGCGAACTGAAAACCGCGATCCTCGATATGCACCACTGCCTGCCCATGCGGGCTATAGGCGCCGTTGACGTAGGCGACGCGCGACATCAGGCCGGCTCTTCCTCTTCGCCACCGCGCGCGGGGGACACGCCAAGGGACTTCAACTTCCGGTGCAGGGCCGAGCGCTCCATGCCGATGAAGGCGGCCGTCCGCGAAATATTGCCGCCGAACCGCATTATCTGGGCGGCCAGATATTCGCGCTCGAACACCTCCCGCGCCTCGCGCAGCGGCAGGGCGATGGTGCGTTCCGCACCCAGCGACGGCGTCGCTCCGTTCGAAGTCGCCACCTCCTGCGGCAGCATGTCGGCCGTAATCGTCTCGGCCGGATCGCCGGTCGCCAGGATCAGCAGCCGCTCGATATTGTTGCGAAGCTGGCGGATATTGCCCGGCCAGGGATGCACCTGAAGCACAGCAACAGCATCGTCGCCGACGACGCGCCTTGGCAGACCCTGCGCGGCGCTGATGGTGTCCACGAAATATTCGACCAGTTCGGCGATGTCCTCGCGTCGTTCCGACAGGGCCGGCACCCGGATCGGCACCACGTTCAAGCGGTGGAACAGGTCTTCGCGGAACTTGCCCTCGGCGATCTCGGCCTTCAGGTCGCGTGAGGTGGAGGTGACCACGCGGACATCGACCTGCACATCTTGCTCTCCACCCACGCGACGGAACCGCTGATCGACAAGGACGCGCAGGATGCGGCTCTGGCTCTCGCGCGGCATGTCGCTGATCTCGTCCAGATACAGGGTGCCGTTGTGGGCGCGTTCGAACACGCCGATCTTGCGCGGCCGCCCGTCCTGTCCCTCTTCGCCGAACAGCTCCACATCCAGACGTTCCGGCGTCATGCCGGCGGCGGAGATGGCGACGAACTCGGCGCGCGCCCGGGGGCTGCCTTCGTGAATCTGACGCGCCACCAGTTCCTTGCCCGAACCGGCGGGGCCCGAGATCAGGACACGACTGTTGGCTTGGGCCACCTTGGCGATGGTGCTCCGCAGCGCCTGGGCCGCCTGGGATCGGCCGATCAGGCCGGAGGGCGTCATGGTCTGGGCGCGCAGGCGGCGGTTCTCGCGCCTCAGCGACGCCGCCTCGATGGCGCGCTCGACCACCACCACCAGCCGGTCCGACTTGAACGGCTTTTCGATGAAGTCATAGGCGCCGCGCTTCAACGCCGTCACCGCCGTCTCGATATTGCCGTGGCCCGAAATCATGACCACCGGCAGGTCGGGGTCGAGTTCCTTGACCACCTCCAGCAGTTCCAGCCCGTCCAGCCCCCCGCCCTGCATCCAGATGTCTAGGATCGCCAGCGACGGCTTCCTGGCCCGGATCGCGGCCAGGGCCTCGTCCGAGTTGGCGGCGACGCGCACCGCGTGACCCTCGTCCTCCAGAAGGCCGGAAACCAGGTCGCGGATGTCGGCTTCATCGTCGACGACCAGAATGTCGGAACCGGTAGGTCGCATCTTGCCTCGCTATTCGGCGGCGACGGTCTGGAGCCTGCGCTCCAGGCCGTCGCCGGCCTTGCCGTGGGGGTTCAGGGGAAAGATCATGCACACGCGCGCGCCGCGCAGCGTCTGGGCGTCGGCCAGCTTCAGCTCGCCGCCGTGGTCCTCGCAAATGCGTTTGACGATGGCCAGACCCAGGCCCGTGCCCTTTTCGCGCGTGGTGACATAGGGTTCGGTCAGACGGTCGCGGTCGCGCGCCGGCAGACCCACGCCGTCATCCTCGATGACGAAGGTCGCATGACCGTCCTCGACGACCAGCGAGGCGATCACGCCGGGATCGTCCGACGCCGCATCCTCGCCCGCCGCCGCCCGACGCGCCGCGACGGATTCGCCGGCGTTCTTCAGGATGTTCAGCAGGGCCTGCCCCACCATCCGTCCGTCGCTTTCCAGCACGACCTGCGGCAGAGGCTCCACGATGTCGACCACGATGTCGGGCGCCGCCACCCGCTGAGCGAACACCGCCTCACGCAGCATCTCGGACGGGTTGGACGGGGCGAAGCGCGGCGCCGGCATCCGGGCGAAGGACGAGAACTCATCCACCATCCGGCCGATGTCCCCGACCTGCCGGATGATGGTGTCGGTGCAGCGGTCGAAGATCTCGACATCCTCGCCGATCCGCGCGCGATATTTGCGTTTCAGCCGCTCGGCCGACAGTTGGATCGGCGTCAGGGGGTTCTTGATCTCATGGGCGATACGGCGGGCCACGTCGCGCCAGGCGGCGTTGCGCTGGGCCGTCACCAGGCGAGTGATGTCGTCGAAGGTCAGGACCATCTCGCCCCCCTGCCCGCCCTCGATGCGAACGCGCAGGCGCCGCGTGTCGCCGCCCCGGCTGACGTCGATGTCCTCCTCGATATGGGCTTCGGCCCGGCGCACCAGATCGCTCAGTTCCGGCGACAGGGCCGCCAGTTCGTGCCCCAACACCTCGGCTTCCTCGATGTGCAGCAGTTGCAGGGCGCTGTCGTTGATGGCGGACACGCGACCGCGCCGATCCAGGCCGATCACGCCGGCGCTGACGCCCGACAGAACGGTCTCGATGAAATGGCTGCGGTCCTGCGCCTCGTCGCTGGCCGCCTTCAGCGCGCTCTGCTGGTCCTGCAGATCGCCGGTCATGCGGTTGAAGGCGTCCGACAGGGTGGCGATCTCGGCCGGGGCGCCGGCGCTGTCCACCCGTGCGGTGAAGTCGCCGCCCGCGATCTGGCCCGCAGCTTTCACCAGCCGTCCGATGGGCGCCGATATGCTGCTGGCGGCCGACATCCCCAGCCACACCGCGCCCACCAGCACCAGCAGCGCCGTTTCCAAATAGCTGAGGATGAAGGCCGACTGAATCCGCGCCCGGCTTTCCTGCGCCTCGCGATAGGCCTGGATCGATTGGATCGACGTATTCATACGCGCGACCAGTCCATCCTGCAGCGGCCGCACCAAGTAAAGAAAGGCGTCGCCATAGGCAGGAAGGGCGATGATGGACCGCACCGCGTCGGGATGTTCGGTCACCGTTTGCGGCGGCTGGCCGCCCTCGGCCGCCGCTTCCATGATGTCTTTGGGCGGCGCCAGATAGGGGGGCGCCCCAACTCTTTCGGCGCGCGCCAGCACCTCGCCGCGATCATTCAGAATGTAAATCGCGGGATAGCCGAAGATTTCGCCGACCTGCGCCAGGGCGGCGTTGAACTGGATTCGGTCGTCGAACAGACCTCGGGCGCTGCCCAACTGTTCCGAGATCGTCCCGAGATCGGCGTCCATCGCCGACGACACGTCCTGAATATAGGCCCTCCCGACGATCGCGCCGTTTTCCACGGAGGCCTGAACATTTTGACTGAACCACTGATCCACCCCCCGGTTGACCAGCACCCCGAACACCAGGGCGATCAGCACCGACGGGATCAGCGCCACCATAGAGAATAGGGCCACGAACCGCAGGTGCAGGCGCGACCCCGCTTCTTCCGTGCTGCGCGCCAGGGTCAGCACGCGACGGCCCACGATGAAGGCCAGGCCCGCGATCAACACCAGATTGGCGATGAGCACGATCAGGGCGATTTCGCTGCTGGACCCGCGCGCCGCCCCGCCTCCGGCGCCGGGCGCCACCGCCACCAGCCAGATCGCCGCCGCCGTGATCGCCACGGCCAGGAAATAGGCGACCCCGAACCCGGTCCGCGCCCGTTCCGTATCGACCCACCCCCAGAACGACTCGTCGTCCGGCGTACGGCCGGGCGCAGGTGTCGTCGCTGAAGGCGTATCCGTCATGCCACAGCACTCTCCATCACCTGTGGCGCGTTTTCAACAACGGACTTGTCGATGTGGGACCGATTTGATCGCCAGAGGTCGTGCATCGCGGCTTCGACGGCTTGCGGTTCTTCCAATCGGCAAATTCTTGCCTTGGCATCACGGCGGTGTTGCGGATCGGCCGGCCACGGCGCCTGCTCGATGTACCAGCCAAGATGTTTGCGGAACATCTTCAGGCCCAGAAGCATCCCGTAAAACGCTATGGACGCCCGCAGATGCTCCACCACGATGTCCAGCCGCGCCTCCGGGCCAGGCTCGGCCAGATCGACCCCGTCGCTCAGCGCCCGCTCCAGATGCGCCGCCAGCCAGGGTCGCCCATAGACGCCGCGTCCTAGCATCAGCCCATCCGCCCCGGACTGCGCCAGCGCCTGGCGCGCCGCCTCGGCCGTGATGATGTCGCCATTGACGATGACCGGAATGGCCACCGCCGCCTTTACCGCCCCCACCGCGTCCCAGTCAGCATGGCCGGTATAGAATTGTTTGCGCGTGCGGCCGTGGACCGTCACCGCCTTGACCCCGACCTGCTCGGCGCGCCGGGCGAGATCGGCGGCGTTGCGGCTGTCGTCGTCCCAGCCCAGCCGCATCTTGACCGTCACCGGCCGCGCGGTCGCCTCGACCACCGCCTCCATGATCCGACACGCCAGATCCGGCGTCCGCATCAGGGCCGATCCGGCGGCCGATCCCGTCACCTCCTTGGCCGGACAGCCGAAGTTCAGATCGACGATGTCGGCCCCGGCCTTTTCGGCCATGCGCGCGCCCTCGGCCATCTGTTCGGGATCGCGCCCGACCAGTTGGATCACCGTCAGCGGCAGCCCCGCCCCGACCGCCGCGCGCCGCACAACGTCGGGCCTGGCGCGCGCCAGTTCCTTGGCCGCCACCATCTCTGTCGCGACATAGGCCGCCCCCAGTCGGGACGCTAGCAGGCGGAAAGGCAGGTCGGTGACGCCCGTCATCGGCGCCATCAGCACCTGGCCGGGCACGGTCACGTCGCCGATCTGAAGGGTCTTGGCCATCCGCGCCTTTCGCAGCATCACGCCCCCCTTCGTCAAGCATGACCGGGGCCGATTGATGGTTTCGCCTCGTCGCGGCGCGCATTATCAAGGCCGCCATGACTTTTTCGGGCATCATCGTCGCGGCCGGTTCCGGTTCGCGCGCCGGGGGCGACAAACAATGGCGGCGGCTAGGCGGCAAGCCCGTGCTGCGCTGGTCGGCCGAGGCGATGCTGGACGCCGGGGCCGCCGAACTGATCGTGGTGGTGGCGCCGGGCTCAGAGGGCCGCGCTTCGGAGGCGCTTGACGGCCTTACCGGCTGGCGCGCCGTCGCCGGCGGCGACGCCCGCGCCGATTCGGTGCGGGCGGGTCTGGCCGCCCTGACTTGCGGCCCGGATCGACCCGTCCTGATCCACGACGCCGCGCGCCCGCTGTTGGGCGCCCAGATCGTCGCGCGCCTGGTGGCGGCGCTGGACGACGCGGACGGCGCCCTGCCCGCTTTGGCCGTCGCCGACAGCCTGCGTCGCGCCGAGGATCGGACGATCACCGAGGCCGTGGCCCGCGACGACCTGTGGCGCGCCCAGACCCCCCAGGCGTTCCGGCGCGGCGTGATCGAAGCCGCCTACGCCGCCTGGACCGACGCCGATCCGCCGACGGACGAGGCCATGGTGGTCCAGCGCGCGGGCGGCCGCGTCGTTCTGGTTTCCGGCGATCCCCGCCTTTTGAAACTGACCTTCCCCGAGGATTTCGCCATGGCCGAGGCCCTGCTGTCGCAAGACGCCCCCCGCTATCAGACCCGCATCGGCTCGGGTTACGACGTCCATCGCTGGGGTCCGGGCGGTTCGGTCTGGCTGTGCGGGATCGAGGTGCCGCACGACCAGACCCTGATCGGCCATTCCGACGCCGACGCCGGGCTTCACGCCCTGACCGACGCCATACTGGGCGCCATCGCGGCCGGCGACATCGGCGACCATTTTCCGCCGACCGATCCCAGGTGGAAGGGCGCCTCGTCCGACCAGTTCCTGGTCCACGCCGCCGAACTGACGGCCCAGCGTGGCGGGCGGATCGTCAATGTGGACGTCACCCTGATCTGCGAACGTCCCAAGGTGAAGCCGCACCGCCAGGCCATGCGCGACCGGATCGCCGCCCTGCTGAACCTTCCGCTGGACGCCGTCAGCGTCAAGGCCACCACGACCGAGGGCCTGGGCTTCACCGGCCGCGGCGAGGGCCTGGCCGCCCAGGCCGTGGTCGCCGTGGAAATGCCCGTCCGTCAGCGCGAATAGCGCATCTGGCGCACCAGCGAACCGAACAGATTGACGTAATCGTCCGTCCACGGACGGACGTCGGTCTTGTCCAGCACGCGCCAGCGGCCGTCGTCGCGATAGGGCTGCACCGCCGCAGGGCTCTTGCCGATCAGCAGGGCCTCGGTCGAGGCTTCGGCCATCTGGCCCTGCCCCGACTTCTCCAGATAGACCTGATGCAGATGGGGTGCGTCCAGCGCCTGGGCCGCCGCCTCGGCCGGCCGGGTGATCTCCAGGTTTCGGTTCGACAGGTGCAGGACCACCACCCCGTCCGGCGCCAGCAGCCGCAGATAGCCCTTAATCGCCTCGACCGTCAGCAGATGCGTCGGTACGGCGTCCGAGGAAAAGGCGTCGATGATCAGCAGGTCATACGATCCCGCCGGCTCCCGATCCATGGTCAGGCGCGCATCGCCGATCACTGTCCGCACCGGCCCGTCGGCGCACCCGTCGATGAAGCTGAACCAGCGCGGATCCCGCGACAGCCGGTCCACCATCGGATCGATCTCGAAGAAGGTCAGCCGATCCTGCTCGCGCTTGTAGGCCGCCAGGGCGCCCGATCCCTGGCCGACCACCCCGACGCGCGCCCCGTCCAGATGACGCGCCTGGGTCTGCAACATGGCCTGACCCAGCGGGGTGGCGGTGGCGTAATACAGGGTCGGCTGGCACAGGCGCGACGGTCCTTGCGCCTGCGCCCCATGCAGGGTCGTGCCGTGCATCAGAACATGGACCGGCCCGCCCATCAGCGGATCGTCGATCTGGGCCACACGCATGACGCCGAAGAAGCTGCGTTCCGACAGGGCCCAGTCATAGCCCCTCGCCAGATGATAGCCCGACCAGACGATGGCCCCCAGCACGAAGGCGAACATCACCGCCCGGTCCCGCACCAGGAAGGCGAACATGGCCGCGATGCCCAGGATGGCCTGGGCGATGCGGATCAACTGCGCGTCCGGCACGGCCGCGCGGATGTCGGGGGCGTAACGCACCGCCTCCATCGACAGCGGCCCCAGGAAGGCGATCACGACGCCGGCGACGCCGCACATGATCTCCCACGGCCGCATCTCGCGACGGCTCCGCGGCCTCAGCAGGGCGGCGGCGACCAGGACCAGCGGATATTCCCAGACCATGTTGAACACCATGGGCGCGATCAGGCCGTTGAAAGCCCCGCCGACCACCCCGCCCAGCGAAAGCAGCAGATAGAATTCGGTCAGCCGGTCCGGCGGCGGCCGCCGCGCCGCCAGCCGCTGATGGCACATCAGGGCCGTGAAGAAAAAGGCCGCCAGATTGACCGTGAAGACCAGCACCCACTCGCCGGTGCGAAAGGCGATCAGGGCCGCGCACGCCGCCGCCATCGCCCCTTGCAGGCTCAGCGCCAGCACCGGCGAAACGGCCGGCCGCGTCTGGAAGGCGATCACGAAGGTCAGCAGATACAGCGCCAGCGGGATCACCCACAGGAAGGGCGCCGAGGCCACATCGGTGGTCAGGTGCGCCGTCACCCCCAGCATCAGGCTGGACGGCGCGGCGGCCAGCAGCACCAGCATCCCCTTTTCGCGCCACGGGATGGGGGCGCTGGCGGCCAGGGGCGCCGGCTCGGCCGCCCCGATCTCGCGCCGGCGCCAGACCAGCAGCCCCAGACCGATCACCATGGCCACGAACAGCCCATAGCCCAGGCTCCACCCCAGCCGCTGTCCCGACAGGCTGGCCAGCGGTTCGATCAGGATCGGATAGGCCAACAGCGCCAGGAAACTGCCCAGGTTAGACGCGGCGTAGAGGACATAGGGGTTGGCCCCGTCCGCATGACCCGCCCGCACCCGTGCGTACCAGGCCTGCAACAAGGGCGCGGTCGCTGACAGCACCGCGAAAGGCGCGCCGATCGAAACGGCCAGGGTCGCCAGCAGCCACAGCGCCGGCTGCGCCGCATCGGGATCTCCGAATACCCCGCTGATCCTCAAGGGCAAGAACAGCGCCGCCAGGGCCAGCAGGGCCAGATGCATCCCCACCTGCGCTCTCAGGCTGGGCAGGCGCTGCAACAGGTGAGCATAGGCGTATCCGGCCAGCAGCGCCGTCTGGAAGAAGACCATCGAGGCGTTCCACACCGACGGCGACCCGCCCAGCGTCGGCAGGATCAGCTTGGCCGCCATCGGCTGCACAACGAAGACCAGACAGGCCGAGGTGAAGATGGCGACGGCGAACAGGATCGGCGCCAGGGGATCGGCCTTCCGGCCGGCGGGACGCAGCGGTTCGACGGCCTCGGTCATGCCTCTGGTTAGAGCCGGGTTCGCGGCCTATGAAAAGACCATGTTCCCCCAAGACATCCAGCGCCTGGCGCAACAGATCGTCGCAACCGCCAGCGAACGCGGCCTGATGCTGACGACGGCCGAAAGCTGCACCGGCGGCCTGGTCGCCGCCGCCCTGACCGCCGTCCCCGGATCGTCCGCCGCCCTGGATCGCGGCTTCGTCACCTACAGCAACGCCGCCAAGAGGCAGATGCTGGACGTGCCCGAACAGACCCTGGCCCGCCACGGCGCGGTGTCGGAGGCGACGGCTCGCGCGATGGCGGCGGGCGCGGTCGTCCATTCGGGCGCCCAGGTTTCGGTTTCCGTCACCGGCGTGGCCGGCCCCGGCGGCGGATCGGCCGAGAAGCCGGTCGGCCTGGTGCATTTCGCCGCTTCGGGGCCTTCGGGCGTCGTTCACCGCGAAATGCGATTCGGCGACATCGGCCGCGACGCCGTGCGTCTGGCCAGCGTGCGCCTGGCGCTGGAGCTGCTGGCGGATCGGCTGGGGTGAGCGATCCCATCGTCGTCGATGCACGCGGCCATCGTTGCCCCGTCCCCAGCCTGAAGCTGATGAAGGCGATGCAGAACGCGCCCCCCGGCGCACGGTACGTTTTGCTGGCCACGGACCCGATGGCACGGATCGATGTGCCGTTCCTGATGTCTCAGAAGGGCGGGAAGGTCCTCGCCATCGAAGAGGCCGATGGAGCCTTAAGTCTTACGATCGAGACCGGCGGCTGGCCCGACGCTCCGACAGATTGACCACGCTGGCCGGCGCGGCGTCCAACTCGGCCTGTTTCTTGGCGGCCAGCTCCATCTCCGTGGCGAAGGCTCCGCCATAGAAGATGGCGTTGACGTTCCACGACAGCCAGATCAGCAGCACCACCACCGCGCCGACCGATCCATAGGTGGCCCCCAGGGGCGCGATCTGCTCGACATAGATGGCGCACAGCCAGGACGACACCACCGACATCAGCGTGGCCACCAGCCCGCCCACCGCCGCCGGCAGCCAGGCGACCGGCGTCCGGTGGCTCATGGCGTAGCGGTAAAGCAGCGTCATCCCGATCACCAAGCCGATGGCGGGCAGGAAGGAGTCCAGCGGCGCCATGGCCCGGGCCTGAGATTCGGCCGCCGCCGAGGAGGCGTGGGCCAGAATCCGCACCGTCACCACCGCCCCCGACACCACGGTGAACAGGGCGAAGGCGAAGACGGCGACGAAGAAGGCCAGCAGGTTGAACTTGAAGAAGCCGTGCGGCTCCGTCTCATCATGGATCAGGTTCAATCCCGCCAGCAAGGCTTTGAATCCGCGATGCGCCGCATAGGCGCCGACGAACAGGGCGAAGGCGCTCTGGGCCGAAACGGTCCGGGCCGAGGCGTTGCTCAACCGGGCGATCTCGTCCTGAAATATGGTCTGGGCGGCGTTGGGCAACAGGTCCGACAGGGCGGCCGCCTGGGCGCTGACCTCGCTGATCGACAGGCCCAGCTTATAGAAGCCGATCAGGATGGCGATGGCCGGAAACACCGCCAGCAGGGCGAAGAAAGACACCCCGCCCGTATAAAGCATGACGTCGCGCCCCCAACTGCGGGTGAAGGCTCTGACCGCCAGTCCGCCCCAGAATCCAGGCGCCTTCAGCACCGATCGTGTCAGCTGTTCGCTCAAGCCGGTCCCCACAACCGTTACTGCAAGCGGCGGAACCTAGCGGATTCCGCCGTCGGTTAAAGTCTCATCCGCGTGAGGACGGTCTTTCCACCATCTCGCCGTGCTGTGGCCTGCCGTGACATTGCATCCTTAACACCCTCGTCGTTATGGTCCGCCGGCTTTCCGCCCAGCTTGGGCGTATGGGCTTACGGAGACGACCGGCTTGGCTTTCGACGCGCGTGTATTGATCCTGGCGGCCGACGACGGCCGGATCGGGCCGCTCGCCGCCGGACTGGACGCCCTGGGATGGCGCACGGTGACGGCGCGCGACGTCGTCTCGGGCGAGATGACGCTGAAGGATTTCCCGCTGGAAGCCGCCGTCGTCGACATCGACGGCATGGGCGAGGACGTCGCCCTGCGCCTGCGCGCCGCCGCCGAACCGCGCCGTCTGCCCATTCTGGTGGTGGGCGCCCGGCCCGACAGCATCGACGGCGCCGACATGACCATGTCCGTCCCGCCCCATCCGGCCCAGGCGGCGCTGCGGCTGGAGCAGCTGGGCCGCGCCGCCATCGCCGAGGAGGAGTTTCGCCTGCGCGTCACCACCTTCGCCACGCGCGGCGTCACGCTGGACGCCCGCCCCCAGGACGACGGTCCTCTGCGTGTCTTGGCCGCCGGGGTGGCCGACCGCCGCTTCCTGGCCCTGTCCAACGCCCTGACCGCTGCGGGCGTCGAGGTGATCGCCGCCCCTACCCCTTACACCGCCTTCGACTATCTGCACGAAAGCCCGTTCGACGCCGCCGTCCTGTGGGGCGCCCAGGATCACGCGCCCGCCCTGTCCATTGCGGCGGGCATGAAGCGCAACACCCGCCTCTATCACATCCCCCTGATGCTCTATCTGCGCGGCAAGAACGAGATCAGCCTGTCGGAGCTTTTCAATCGCGGCTTCGCCGACGTCGCCTCGGTCGATACGCCGGAGGGCGAGACGGCCGAGCGGATCCTGGCCCTGGCCGGCGCCCACCGCACCCACCTGGGCATCCGAAAGACGCTCGATTCGGTGCGTAGTCTGGAGCTGATGGACCCCGAGACGGGCCTGTTCACGCCCGAACTGTTCGCCAGCCATCTGGCCCGCGTGGCCGAGGCGTCTCGCGCGCGCAAACGTCCGCTGTCGGTCTGCGTCCTGCGGGTGCGAGAGACCGAGGCGGTCACCTGGGCGCGCCAGGGCGGCTGGCTGGACCGCGCCATGCCCCAGATCGGCGCCATGGTCTCGCGCCTGGTCAGGGTCGAGGATACGCCGGCGCGTCTGGCCAAGGAGGTCTTCGCCCTGGCCCTGCCCGCCACCCATGCCGAGCCGGCGCGCCTGGCGGCCGAACGGATCGCCGCCGTCATCGGCTGCACCGCCTTCGACGCCGGCCCCGACCGCTCGCCCTTCGTGGCCGAATTCGACGTCGGCGCCGCCGAGATGCGCCCCGACGAAAGCGCCGCCGCCCTTCTGGAACGCGCGTCCGCCGACCTGTTCGAAAAGACACGCTGACGGGGGCGTTACGCCCCCGCCACCCGCGCCAGATCGGCGGTGATCCGTTCCGCCACCCTCAATCGATCTTCCGCCGTGGGCCAATCGCCCGACACCACGATCTTCTGGTCCGGCCGGATCTTCCAGAACGCCTGGTTCTTCTGGATCAGCCCCACCAGCCCGACAGGGTTCGGGAAGCTGTTGTCGCGCAGGGTCAGAACCGCGCCGCGCGGCCCGATGTCGATCTTCTCGATACAGGCGCGGCGGCAATTGGCCTTGATGCCGACGATCTTCAGCAACTGCTGCGCCTCGTCCGGCAGCGGTCCGAACCGGTCGATCAACTCGGCGGCCAGGGCTTCGCGATCCTCGCTCCGCTCGGCGTCGGACAGACGGCGATAAAGGCTCAGACGCACGTTCAGGTCCGGCACGTAATCCTCTGGAATCAAGACGGAAGCGCCGACGTTGATCGACGGCGACCAGCCGCGATCCACGGTCACGCCCTCGCCCTTTTCCTTCAGCTCGGCGACCGCGTCCTCCAGCATCTGCTGGTACAGTTCGACGCCGACCTCGCGGATGTGGCCCGACTGTTCGTCGCCCAGCAGATTGCCGCCCCCGCGCTGATCCAGATCGTGGCTGGCCAGTTGGAAACCGGCGCCCAGATTGTCCAGCGACTGCAGCACCTGCAGACGCCGTTCGGCCGACAGGGTCATGGGTTTGATCGGATCGGTGGTCAGATAGGCGAAGGCCCGCGCCTTGGACCGCCCGACCCGACCCCGGATCTGATAAAGCTGGGCCAGGCCGAACATGTCGGCCCGGTGCACGACCAGCGTATTGGCCGTGGGAATATCCAGCCCGCTCTCGACGATGGTGGTCGAGACCAGCACGTCGTACTCCCCGTCGTAGAAGGCGCTCATCACCTCCTCCAACTGGGTCGCGCTCATCTGGCCGTGGCCGACGACGAACTTCACCTCCGGCACCTGTTCGCGCAGGAACTTCTCGATGTCCGGCAGGTCCTTCAGGCGCGGCGCGACATAATAGGCCTGACCGCCGCGATATTTCTCGCGCAGCAGGGCCTCGCGCACCAGCACCGGATCCCACGGCGTCACATAGGTCCGCACCGCCAGGCGATCGACCGGCGGGGTGGCGATGATCGACATTTCGCGAATGCCGGTCAGGGCCATCTGCAGGGTGCGCGGGATCGGCGTTGCGGTCAGGGTCAGCAGATGGACATCGGCCCGCAGGGTCTTCAGCTTTTCCTTGTGCTTGACGCCGAAATGCTGCTCCTCGTCCACGATCACCAGGCCCAGGTCGCGGAACCCGACCTGTTCGGCCAGGACCGCATGGGTGCCGACCACGATCTCGACCGAGCCGTCCTTCAGGCCCGCCCGCGTCTCCGTCGCCTCCTTGCCCGTCACCATTCGCGACAGCTGACGCACCTTGACCGGCCAGCCGGCGAACCGTTCGGTGAAGGTCTTGAAGTGCTGGCGCGCCAGCAGGGTGGTCGGGGCCACCACCGCCACCTGTTGCCCCGTCATGGCCACCACGAAGGCGGCCCGCAGCGCGACCTCGGTCTTGCCGAAGCCGACGTCGCCGCAGATCAGGCGATCCATCGGCACGCCCTTGCCCAGGTCCTCCAGCACGTCGCCGATGGCGTTCAGCTGGTCGTCGGTTTCCTCATAGGGGAAGCGCGCGCAGAACTCTGCGAACAGGCCCGGCGGCGGGGTGACGGCCTCCGTCTCGCGCAGAGCCCGCTTGGCGGCCAGGGCGATCAGCCCCTCGGCCATGGCGCGCAGCCGCTCCTTGGCCTTGGCCTTGCGCGCCTGCCAGCCCGCGCCGCCCAGCCGATCCAGTTGCGCCCCTTCGGAATCCGAGCCGTAGCGGGTCAGAAGGTCGATGTTCTCGACCGGCAGATAAAGTTTGCTCTCCCCGGCGTACATCAGCTCCAGGCAGTCGTGCGGCGCCTGCTGGATATCCAGCGTCTTCAGCCCTTCATAGCGGCCGATGCCGTGATCCAGGTGGACCACCAGATCGCCGGTCGTCAGGGCCGAGGCCTCGGCCAGGAAGTTCGAGGCCCGACGCTTCTTTCTCGGCCGCGCCAGCCGGTCGCCCAGGATGTCGGTCTCGGAGATCACGGCCACATCGTCGGTGACGAAGCCATGTTCGACCGGCAGGACGCCCCGCAGATACAGGTCCTTGGGCGCCGACTGCACATCGGCCCAGTCGCGCACGGCGACGATGTGATCCAGCCCGTGGTCGGCCAGCATGGTCGCCAAACGCTCCGACGAACCTTCGGTCCACGATGCGAACAGCACCCGCTTGCCCTCGCCTTTCAGCGTCTGGGCGTGGGCGGCGACGGCCTCGAACAGATTGACGCTGTCCTGCGCCCGTTCGGCCGCGAAAGTCCGCCCCAGCCGTCCGCCCGCGTCCTCGCCGCCGTTAGAGAAGGGCGTGAACCGCCTCACCGCCCGGCCCGCCAGCGCCTGGTTCCAGTCGCCCGCGTCCATATAGAGTTGCTTTGGCGGCAGGGCGCGATTGGCGACCGCGCCGCCCTTCGCCTTGGCCGCCTCGGCCCGCGCCTCATAGGCGTCGGCGATCAGGTCCCAACGCTCGCCGCGCGCCGTCTCGACCTGATTGTCCAGAAACACCTGCGCCTGGTCCGGCAGATAATCGAACAGGGTGTTGAGGCCGTCGTAGAACAGCGGCAGCCACTGCTCCATGCCCTGACGCCGCGCGCCCTCGCTGATCGTCGAATACAGCGGATCGTCGCCCGGGGCCCCGAACAGGTTCAGATAGCCGGTGCGGAAGCGCGAAATGGCGGCCGCGTCCAGCAGGGCCTCCGACACCGGCGCCAGCGACACGGACGTCATCTGGCCGGTGGAGCGCTGCGTCTCGGGATCGAAGGTGCGGATCGACTCCAGTTCGGAGCCGAACATGTCCAGCCGCACCGGCTCGGCGAAGCCGGGCGGATAGACGTCCACCACCCCGCCGCGCACCGCGAACTCCCCGCGTTCCGACACGGTGGAGGCGCGGACATAGCCGTTGGCGGCGAAATACCGCTCCAGAGCCTGGATATCCAGATCACGCCCGACCTTGGTCTCGAACCCGGCCTGCAGGGTCACGGACCGGGGCGGCGTCCGCTGCATGGCCGCCGAAATCGTCGTGACGACCAGCACCGGCGCGTCGTCCACCTTGCGTTGCGCCAGCCGCGTCAGGGCCGCCATCCGCTGCGCCGCAATGCCCGCCGTGGGGCTCAGCCGGTCATAGGGCAGGCAGTCCCAGGCCGGATACTCGAGCACTTCAATATCTTGCGAGAAGAACTGAAACGCCTGAACGAAGGCGCCCGACCGCTGATAATCCCGCGCGACGAACACAGCTACCCCGCCCGCCATCTTCAGACGCTCGGCCGTGATCAGGGCGTCCAGCCCCTCCGGCGCACCGCCCAGATCGGCGTCGGTCCGCATCACCTGCTGATCCATCAACCGATACCCTTGCTGACTTCGGCGGCGACATGGGCGCGCATGAAGGCCCGCACCTTGGCCATCACCGGGGTTTCGAACTCGGGCGGCGTCGGCTCACGCTCGATGATCCAGCCATAGAGCCACTGATCCTCCTCCTCGATCAGCCGCTCATACTCATCCAGCTCAGCGTCGCTCAACGTCGGCGCCACCTGGTCCGAGAACGGCCCCAGCACCATGTCGGCCTCGCGGAACCCCCGCCGCCATGAGCGGAACTGGATGCGCCCCAGTCGCTGCTTGCGGTCCTGGGTCATTTCGCCTTCGGGGCGCGCGTCGATTTCGGCCACAAGAATCCTTGCCCGTTGAATATGCCGGTGCGCTCAAGCTGCGATCCGCCGCGCGGCGAGCGATGGCGCACCCGAAATGGAAGAAGCGCAGATAGCGTTCCTCGCCCTGTTTCGCCACCCGTCATGGTCACGCTATGTTCACGGGGATGCGCCCGCCGAGTCTCTTTCCCCTGTTCGCCGAGGTTTCGACCCTGAAGGGCGTGGGTCCGCGCGCCCTGCCCCTGGTGCAGAAGGTCGCCGGACCGCTGGTGCGCGATCTGGTCTTCCTGTCGCCGTCGGGCGTCATCGTCCGCCGCCCGATGCAGGCCGCCGACGCCGTGGATGGCGAGGTCGGCGTCTTCGAGGTGACCATCGACCGGATGTTCGTCCCCAGCCGTCCGGGCGCCCCGCTGAAGGTGCGGGCGACCGACCCCACCGGCTTCGTCCATCTGGTCTGGTTCGGCGGCTCGGCCCTGCACATCGACCGACTGCTGCCGCGCGGCGAGACGCGGCTGGTCTCGGGCAAGGTCGAGCGCTTCAACGGCGAGGTCCAGATCGTCCACCCCGACATCGCCGCGCTGGACAAGGCCGCCGACATCCCCGCCTCCGAACCCGTCTATCCGGCGACGCAAGGTTTGACCTCGCGCCAGCTTCGCAAACTGGTTCAGGCCGCCCTGCCCGCCGCGTCGGATCTGGCCGAATGGCAGGACGCGGCCTGGCTGAAGAAGCAGGGCTGGCTGTCCTGGCGCGCCGCGCTGGACGCCCTGCACACCCCTGCGGGCGAGCCCGACCTGTCGCCCGACGCGCCCCCGCGCCAACGCCTGGCCTATGACGAGTTTCTGGCCCACCAGCTGGCCCTGGCCCGTCGTCGTCGCGCGCGCGAGATCAAGCCCGCGCCCGTCATCGCGCCCGGTGCGGCGTCCAACCATCTGCTTCAGGCCCTGCCCTTTCAACTGACCAACGCCCAGGCTCAGGCCGTGGCGGAAATCCGCCGTGATCTGGCCGGCGGCAAGCAGATGGGCCGTCTGCTGCAGGGCGATGTGGGCTCCGGCAAGACCGCCGTCGCGGCTCTCGCCCTGGCCGACGCCGCGTCCAGCGGTTTCCAGTCCGCCCTGATGGCGCCGACCGAAATCCTGGCGCGCCAGCACTACGAAAAGCTGGGTCCCCTGCTGGAAGGCGCGGGCGTCACCGCGGTTCTGTTGACCGGCCGCGACACCAACGGCCAGAGGCGCGAGAAGCTGGCCGCCCTCGCCTCGGGCCGGGCCCAAGTCGCCATCGGCACCCACGCCCTGTTCCAGGACGCCGTCCGCTTCGACCGGCTGGCCCTGGCCGTCATCGACGAACAGCATCGTTTCGGGGTCAACGAGCGCCAGCGTCTTCAGGCCAAGGGGGACCCGCGCCTGGGCGCCGTCCACCTGCTGACCATGTCGGCCACTCCCATTCCCCGCACGCTGGAGCTGACCCAGTACGGCGAGCTGGAGGTCAGCCGCCTGATGGAAAAGCCGCCCGGCCGCACCCCCGTCACCACCGCCGTCCTGCCCCTGGCCCGCATCGGCGAGGTCGCCGCTCGGCTGAAGACAGCGGTCGAAAGCGGCGCCCAGGCCTATTGGATCTGCCCGCTGGTCGCAGAATCCGAAGCCATAGACCTCGCCGCCGCCGTCGATCGGGCCGACGACCTTCGCCGCCTGCTGGGGGTCGAGGTTGGCCTGGCCCACGGCCAGATGCCCGGCGCCGAGCGCGAGTCGGTCATGGCCGATTTCGCCGATGGCCGCCTGCCGGTTCTGGTGGCGACCACGGTGGTCGAGGTGGGCGTGGACGTGCCCAACGCCTCGATCATGGTGATCGAACACGCCGACCGCTTCGGCCTGGCCCAGTTGCACCAGCTTCGCGGGCGCGTCGGTCGCGGCGCCAAGGCCAGCGCCTGCATCCTCCTGTACGGCGGACAGGAAGGCGGCCTGGGCGACACGGCGAAAGAGCGGCTGGAAACCCTGCGCCGGACCGAGGACGGCTTCGTCATCGCGGAAGAGGATTTCCGCCTACGCGGCGGCGGCGACCCGCTGGGGCTGAAACAGAGCGGCTTTCCCGCCTACCGTTTCGCCGATCCGATAAAGCACCGCACCCTGATGCTGGCCGCCGCCGACGACGCCCGGCTGATCCTGCACCACGACCCCGACCTGACCTCCGAACGCGGCCTGGCGGCGCAGGTGCTGGAGGAGTTGTTCGACTGGAAGGGCCACAAGGCGGGGTCGGACTGACAGGCGACACGGCTCGCCATCCTAATCGAGCAGGAAAAGCCAAGTCCAATCAGGGACGTGCACCGCAGCAGCGTCATTTGACCTAACCTAGCGCCAGACCGTGTTAGTCTTGCTGATCGGTCTTTGACATCGCATGAAACTTGGACTCGTTAGACTGTTTTTTTCGAGTCCAACTTCGCGCCTGGGAACGATCCGGTCCTAGCCGATCACCCGGCTCCACCCATCGAAACCGACTTCGACATTCGCGGGAACAAGCGACGACAACGCCTTGTAATCCATGTCGATATGCAGGTTCGTCAGCACCGCCCGCTCGACGTCGGCGGCGGCGATCCATTCCAGCGCCTGGTCCAGATGGGCATGGGTCGGATGGGGCGTGTAGCGCAGGGCGTCCACGATCCACAGCCGGCAGCCCGCCACAGCTTTCAGCGCCGCCTCGTCCAGATCCGACACGTCGCTGGAATAGGCCATGTCGCCCAGCCGATACCCGACCGACCGAATCGGTCCGTGCGCCTGATCAAAGGTCGTGACCGGGATCGCGCCGCCCGCCCCCTCCACCGACCACGCTTCGCCGTGCGGCGGAATCGTGTGCGCCTCAAGCAGCGGCGGATAGCCCAGCTTGGTCGCGAAGATATAGTCGAACCGATGCGTCAGCGACGTCCGCGTCGCCGCGTCCATCCAGGCCGGAATCCGCTTTCGCGCCCGCGCGGCGAAGGTGCGCAAGTCGTCGATCCCGTGGGTCTGGTCGGCGTGATCGTGGGTGTAGAGCACGGCGTCGACGTGCGTCGTCCCGCTGGCCAGCATCTGCTCGCGCAGGTCCGGCGAGGTGTCGATCAGGACATTGGTCACGCCATCCGCTCCGGCCTTGCGCGCCAGCATCGAACAGCGCGTGCGCCGGTTCCTGGGCTCGGCCGGATCGCAGGCGCCCCAGTCGCCATCGCCGCGCGGCACCCCGCCCGACGATCCGCTGCCCAGGATGACGACCTCGAAACTCATGCCGGCCTCGGTATTCGGTCAAAAAGGCCGAAGAAGGCCTCGGTCGTGATTCGGTCCGCCTCCTCGGCGCTCCAGCCCCGGATTTCGGCCAGCTTGTCCAGTACATGACCGATGTAGGCCGGCTCGTTGCGCCGTCCCCGGTGGGGAATGGGCGCCAGATAGGGGCAGTCGGTCTCCACGATGATCCGGTCGCCCGGCATATCGCGGATCACGGCTCGCACATCCTCAGCCGCCTTGAAGGTGGCGATGCCGGACACCGAGAACCACGCCCCCATTTCCGCAGCGATCTTCGCCAGTTCCGCCCCACTTGTATAGCAGTGCATCAACATCTTGAACGGCCCGGCGGCATATTCCTCGCGCAGACTATCCGCCATCACCTCGTCCGCCTCGCGCGTGTGGATCACTAGCGGCAGGCCGGTTTCGCGCGCGGCGGCCACATGCTGGCGGAACACCGCCGCCTGAACCTCGCGCGGGCTGAGGTCATAGTGGAAATCCAGGCCGCACTCGCCGATCCCCACCACCTTGGGCCGCTGCGCCAGTTCGATCAGGGTCGCCGCCGTCAGGCCCGCCGCATCCTTGGCCTCGTGCGGGTGGACACCGACCGTGCACCAGATGTCGTCGTGCGCCATGGCGATCCCATGGGTCGCCTCGAAGGTCGTCAGCTTGTCCGAAATCTCGACCATCAGCCCGACGCCCGCCTCGCGCGCCCGCGCGATCACGGCGTCCCGGTCGTCGTCGAACTGCGGGGCGTGCAGGTTCACATGGCTGTCGATCAGCATCAGCCCATCCTTTCCTGCTGGACCTGAACCCGGCGGATGTCCGCCAGTGCGCCGGCCAGCACGTCGCCGCGATCCAGGTTCAGACCCGCCGTCCGCTCCGGCAGGGGCTGCAGCCGCTCCCACAGGTCGGCCCAGCGATGGCCGCCCGAACCGCCGCCCAGCGCCCGCATCTTCACCGCCGAAATCAGCCGGCCCATCAGCACTTCGAACCTTTCCTGCCCCTCGGCGCCCCGGAACTTGTCGGCGACCGCCAGGGCCTCGGCCCGGTCGATGTCGCCCTCGACCCAGCGCCGCGCCAGCTGATCCATCTCGAACGTCGCCCCCGACGCCAGCGCCAGGGCCGCGCCCGGCGATCCGCCCGCCATGGCCGCCGCGTGTTCGGCGTCCTCGCGCTCCACGCCCGTCCGGTTTCGCACCAGGGCTTCCAGCCGATCCGGCGTCCAGATCGGAAAGCTCAGCCGCCGACATCGCGAGCGGATGGTGGCCAACAGCCGCCCCGGCGCATGGGTCACCAGAAACAACACCCCCCGCTCGGGCGGCTCTTCAAGAACCTTCAGCAAGGCGTTGGCTGCGTTGATATTCAGGTCGTCGGCCGCATCGATGATCGCCACCCGATGCTGGGCCTGCGACGGGCTCTTGGAAAAGAACTCCGGCAGTTCCCGCGACTGATCGACCGAGATCGACTTCTTGGTCTTGCCTCCCTCGACCAGCCGCTCCAGCACCAGCAGATCAGGATGGGCCTGGGCCGAGATCAACCGGCTGACCGGATCGTCGCGACGCGCGCCCAACGGCCCGCGCCCCGGATCGGCCGCCGCGCCCAGCAGCCGTCGCGCCGCGCGATAGGCGAAGGTCGCCTTGCCCACGCCCTCCACCCCGCACAGCAGCCAGGCGTGGTGCAGCCGCCCGCGCTCCCACGCATCCAGAAACGCCGTCTCGGCGGCCGCATCGGGGACCAGATCAAAACGGTCGCGGGGATGACCCTCGCTCACAGCAGCCGGTCCTGAACCGCCCGCCAGACCCGCGCCTCCACCTCGTCCAGCGACCCGACCGCATCGATCAGCACGCACCGTTCGGGATGGGCCTCGACGATCCTTAGGAACCCCTCGCGCAGACGCTGGTGGAAGGCCAGTCCCTTGGATTCGAACCGCGTCTCGAACAGGCCGCGCCCGAACGCCCGCTCCAGCCCCACCTCGACGGGCAGGTCGAACACCAGGGTCAGGTCGGGCTGATCCGCGCCGACCACGCCCGCGTCGATCTGTTCGATGAAGCTCTGGGCCACGCCGCCGCCCGCGCCCTGATAGGCGCGACTGCTGTCGGCGAACCGGTCGCACACCACCCAGTCGCCGGCCTCCAGGGCCGGCCGCACCGTATGCTCAAGATGATCGGACCGGGCCGCATACATCAAAAGGGTCTCGGTCATGGCCGACCAGGGCTCGGCCTCGTTGGCCACCACCAGGTTGCGGATCACCTCGGCGCCCTTCGATCCGCCCGGCTCGCGCGTACGCACCACCTGCCGGTCGCCCAGCACGGGCTTCAGCCGCTCGACCAGTCGCGCGACTTGGGTCGACTTGCCGGCGCCCTCGCCGCCTTCAAAGCTTATGAAACGTCCACGGGTCACGGGCGCACTAATGGCGTCCGCAGCGCGGGTGGCAAGCCTTAGCCGCCGGATATCAACAGGGCGTCGGCGAATCCCCGCGCCATCACCGCCTGACGGGCGCTCTCGGCCGCCGCCTGATCGATCCAGGGTCCGACCAGAACGCGATACCCGCCGCCGGTCTCGTCCACCTTGGCGCGGGCGCCCAGCCGTTCGGCGATTCGCTGGGCCGCGCCCGGATCGCGGAAGGCGCCCGCCTGGACCCAATAGGATCCGCCGATGGGAACAGCCGGCGTCGCGGCGGCCGGCGGCGGCGTATAGGCCGGCGGCGCCGTATAGGCGGGCTGGGGCGCGGAATAAGGCTGGGACGTCGTCTGGATCGGCGCGGGCTGAACGGCGGCCCTCTGCACGGGTTGCGGCTCGGCCGCCCTCGGCGCCTCGGCTCTCAGGACCGTTCCGCCGCCCAGACGCGGCGCCTGGCCCAGATAACGCACCCGCACCCGCGCCACGCCGTCGCGCCGCATGTCCAGTTCGTCCGCCGCCTCGCGCGACAGGTCGATGATCCGCCCATCCACAAACGGCCCGCGATCGTTGACCCGCGCCACAATCCGCCGCCCGTTGGTCAGATTTGTCACCTCCACCAGGCCCGGCAGCGGCAGGGTCTTATGCGCCGCCGTCAGGGCGTGCATGTCGAACCGCTCGCCGGTCGAGGTCGGGCGGCCGTTGAAGGCGTCGCCGTACCAGGACGCCATGCCCACTTCGTCATAGTTCGGCTGGTCCTTGGGCGTGTACCAGCGCCCGCGCACCTGATAGGGCCGCATCGTGCCCGACGCGATGGGCGCGAGGTCCTTGACCACCGGGATCCCGCCCGCGCCGCGCCCGCCGGCCAGGCTGGAACAGGCCGCCAGCAGCGAGAACAACCCCAGCACCAGGGCGCCGCGCATCCATCGTCCAGCCGTCATCCGCCTCGCCTTCGTCTCCGCCGTCGTAAAAACAGGATGAACGAAGACATTTCCGCTTTGGTTAACGCCCCCTTCCCCTGCTATGGCGTCCGCTCCGCTCGACGCGGCGAGGAAGTGTGGCCGAGTGGTTTAAGGCACTGGTCTTGAAAACCAGCGACGGTGTGAGCCGTCCGTGGGTTCGAATCCCACCGCTTCCGCCGCCCTGAACGTCTTAAGCCCTTGCGTCTGTCCGCCCGGACGTTAGGAACCGGCTCCCCTTTCAGGAGCGCGGCCATGACGGCGACGAAACCGATGACCATCGGCATCGACTTCGGCACGACCAATACGGTCGTGGCCCTGAGCGATGCGAACGGGGTGGCCCATCTGGCGACGTTCGACGCGGTGGAAGGTCAGACCACCACCTTTCGTTCGGCGCTCAGCTTCCAGACCCATCCCGGCGTGGACGGCCAACCGCCCGAGCGGGTGGTCGAGGCCGGGCCCTGGGCCATCGCCGCCTATGTCGAGGATCCGCTGGAGACCCGGTTCATCCAGTCGTTCAAGACCTTCGCCGCCAGCGCCGCCTTCACCGAAACCCGCATCGACAACAAGCGCTACGCCTTCGAGGATCTGCTGGCGGCCTTTCTGCTGCGGCTGCGTCATCATGCGGGCGACGCGCTGGACGCCATGCCGCCGGCCGTGGTCGTGGGCCGTCCCGTCACCTTCGCCGGCGGCAATCCCGACGAGGGCCTGGCCTTGGGGCGCTATCAGGCGGCGTTCCAGCGGCTGGGCTTCACCGACATCCGCTATGCGCATGAGCCGGTGGGCGCGGCCTTCTATTTCGCGCGCAAGCTGACGCAGGACGCCACGGTCCTGGTCGCCGATTTCGGCGGCGGCACCAGCGACTTCTCCATCATCCGGTTCGAGCGGACGGACGATGGCCTGCGCTCCACGCCCCTGGCCCGTTCGGGCGTCGGCGTGGCGGGCGACGCCTTCGACTATCGGATCATCGACCAGCTGGTGTCGCCCGAACTTGGCAAGGGCGGCCTGTACAGTTCGGTCGGCAAGCAACTGCCGATCCCGCAGCGCTATTATTCCGCCTTCGCCCGCTGGGATCAGCTGGCCCTGTTGCGCGCATCGCGCGACATGCGCGACATCCGGGCCCTGGCCCGCACCGCGCTGGAGCCGGAAAAGATCGAGCGCCTGATCGAGGTGCTGGACGACAACCACGGCCACGACCTGTACCGCGCCGTCTCGGCCCTGAAGATGGCCCTGTCCGCCAATGACACGGCCGCCTTCCGCTTCCACGCCGGCGACGTTCATATCGAAAAGCCGGTCACGCGTGCGGAGTTCGAAGGCTGGATCGCGCCGGAACTGGCCGCCATCGAAGGGGCGGTGGATCAGGCGATGGCGCGCGCAGGACTGGCGCCGGACGGCATCGACCGGGTCTTCCTGACCGGCGGCACCTCCTTCGTGCCGGCCGTACGCGCCATTTTCCAGGATCGGTTCGGCCAGGACCGAATCGAAACGGGCGGCGAGTTCGAATCCATCGCCGCCGGCCTGGCCCTGATCGGGCGCGAACCCGATCTGGACCTGTGGAGCGAAAAGGTCGGCTAGGTCGAAATCGGCACTCCGCGTTCCCTCGTCATTCCGGGGCTGAGCGCAGCGAAGAACCCGGAAGCCAGGGGACGGTCACCGCGCCAGCCGCGTCGTGCATCGGAGGTGATCCCCTGGGTTCCGGGTTCGTCCTGCGGATGCCCCGGAATGACGGCTTGTGAGAGATGGCTGCGTCTTAGAACCCCTGCGCCCGCGCCACCCGTTCGGCGTGGAAGCCGGCGTCGCCCAGCAGTTCGTTCAGCACCCGCACCCGTTTCATGAACAGACCGACGTCGAACTCGTCGGTCATGCCCACGCCGCCGTGCATCTGCACCGCCTCCTGCACCGCCAGTTCGGCGACGCGGCCGACCTTGGCCTTGGCGATGGAGGCGGCCAGCGAGGCGTTCTCCCGCCCCTCGTCGATGGCCAGTTGCGCGCCCAGCGTCGCCGCCCGCGCCAGCTCCAGTTCCGAGAACAGATGCGCCGCCCGGTGCTGCAGCGCCTGAAACTCGCCGATCAGCTTGCCGAACTGTTTGCGGGTCCGCAGATAGTCCATCGTGACCTTGAACGCCTGGTCGCCCGCCCCGGTCAGGGTGGAGGCCGCGCAGGCCCGGCCCAGCGTCAGGGCGCCGTCCAGCAGCACCTCGCCCTGCCCCACGTCGCCGATCACCGCATCGGCGTCCACCGCCACGTCGGTCAGGGTGATGCGCGCGGCGTTGTGGGCGTCCACCATGGCCGTGCGTTCGACCGTCACGCCCGCCGTCGTCGGATCAATCAGGAACAGGGTCACGCCCTCCTCCGCCCTGGCGACCACGATCAGGGCGTCCGCCACATGGCCGTCCAGCACGAACGCCTTGGCGCCGCTCAGCCTGAAGCCGTTGCCCGCCCGCTCGGCCCGCGTGGCGATGCGCGACGGCGCGTGTTTGGCGCCCTCGTCCACCGCCATGGCCAGGATCGCTTCGCCCGCCGCGATCCGGGGCAACCAGCCCTGCTGCGCCTCCGATCCTGCGTCCATCAGAACCTTGGCCGACAGGACCGACGATCCCAGATACGGCGACGGCGTCAGGGTGCGCCCCAGGCTCTCAGCGATCACCCCGGCCTCGACGGCGCCCAGGCCCATGCCGCCCATCGCCTCGGGAATGATGACGCCGGCGAAGCCCATCTCTCCGAACGCGCGCCAAAGGTCGCGCGACACGCCGTCAGGATCGCGGTCGTCCCTCAGCTTTCGCAGATGAGCGATGGGGGCGTTCTCGTTCAGAAAGCCGTCGGCGGCGTCCTGCAACATCGTCTGTTCTTCGGTCAGGATCAGGGGCATGGTCCCTATTCTTTCATCGTCATCCTCGGACTTGATCCGAGGATCGGGTGTTGAGCGGGCTGTGCGCTGACATTCGTCGCACAAGCGTTGGAGCGTCCGATCCTCGGGTCGCGCCCGAGGATGACGGAGCATGAGAACAGCCTACGCTCCCGGCAGCTGCAGCAGGTGTTTGGCGATGATGTTCAACTGAACCTCGCTGGTCCCGCCCTCGATGGAGTTGGCCTTGGTCCGCAGCCAGTCGCGCGCCGTCTTGCCGTCGTTTGACCGCTCGCCTTCCCATTCCAGGGCGTCGGCCCCGCCCGCCGCCATCAGCAGCTCGTGCCGTCGCTTGTTCAGTTCGGACCCATAGTATTTCAGCATGGAGGCGATGGCCGGGTGCGCCTGTTTGGCCTTCACCTGATCGCCGACCCGCTCCATCGCCAGACGGAAGGCGGCCGCGTCGATCTCCAGGTCCGCGATCCGGGCGCGCAGCATCGGCTCGTCCAGACGCCCGGCCTCGTCCGCGCCGATGGCGTCCAGCGCCACCTGACCCACAGGACGCCCGCCGCCGACCTCGCCCATGGCGCCGATCATGGTCCGTTCGTGCGCCAGCAGATATTTTGCCACGTCCCAGCCCCGGTTCAGCGTCCCGACCAGGTTTTCCTTCTCCACCCGCACATCGTCGAAGAAGGTCTCGCAGAAAGGCGACTTGCCGCTGATCAGGGTGATCGGCCGCGTCGTCACGCCCGGCGTCCTCATGTCGAACAGCACGAAACTGATGCCCAGATGCTTGGGCGCCTCCGGGTCGGTCCGCACCAGGCAGAAGATCCAGTCGGCCTTGTCGGCGTAAGAGGTCCAAATCTTCTGGCCGTTGACGATCCAGTGGTCGCCGCGATCTTCGGCGCGCGTCTGAATGGACGCCAGATCGGACCCCGCGCCCGGCTCGGAATAGCCTTGGCACCAGCGAACTTCGCCGCGCACGATCTCGGGCAGGAACCGTTGCTTCTGCTCTTCGGCGCCGAAGGCCAGCAGCGCCGGGCCCAGCATCCAGACGCCGAAACTGGCCAGGGCCGGCTGCGCCTTGATGCGCCGCAGTTCCGAGGCCAGCACCTTGGCCTCCTCGCGGCTCAGGCCGCCGCCGCCGTATTCCTTCGGCCATTCCGGCGCGGTCCAGCCACGCGCGCCCATCCGCTCCAGCCATTGCTTGTGCGCCGGGGTCTTGAACGTGGGATTTCGCCCGCCCCAGATCATCTCGTCGTCGGCCATCGGCCCGCGACACTCGGCCGGGCAGTTATCGGCCAGCCACGCACGGGTCTCGGCGCGGAAGCGCTCCAGGTCGGTCATGCATCGTCTCCCATTCGTCCCCGCTGACGGCCGCAGCCGCCGCGAAAGGATCGTTGGAAACGAGCTTATCTTCGAAATCGCCCGCTTAGGAAGCGAAACCTGAATGCCGATCACATAGCTGACGTAACGTCAGATCAGCCCGTGCCCCTTGGGCAGTTCGGCATAACGGTGGACGCGCGTGGCCATGACCAGCCCAAAGCCGATCATCACGGTCAGCATCACCGTGCCGCCATAGGACAAAAGCGGCATCGGCACCCCGACGACGGGCGCCAGCCCCATCACCATCGCCCCGTTGATCAGCACATAGAGCGCGAAGGTCGCCGTCACCCCCGACGCGGCCAATCGCCCGAAGTGACTGTGCGACAGGGACGCGATCCTCAGAGAGATCAGAATGATGGCGGCGTAACAGGCCAACAGGGTGAAGGTCCCGACGAAGCCGAACTCCTCGGCGAAGGCGGCGAAGATGAAGTCGGTCTGGCGTTCGGGCAGGAACTCCAGCTGGCTCTGGCTGCCCAGACCGAAGCCGCGCCCCAGCGGACCGCCCGATCCCATGGCGATCTTGGATTGCACGATCTGATAGCCCTTGTCCGCCATATCGGCCTCGGGGCTCAGGAAGGTCAGCACGCGGTGGCGCTGGTAGTCGTGCATCCCGAACATGACATAGGGCGGCACCAGCACCGCCGCCGCCACGATCAGCGGCACGATGATCCGCCAGCTCAGTCCCGCCACGAACATCATCGCCGCACCCGTCAGGCCGATCAGCATGGCCGAACCCAGGTCCGGCTGATGCGCGACCAGAAGGAACGGCAGGCCGATGATCCCCACGGGGAAGATCAGCTTCCAGTGAAAACTCGCCTCCTTGGCCGATGCGCCGTGATACCAGCGGGCCAGGGCCAGAACGACGCCGATCTTCATGATCTCGGACGGCTGGATGCGGGTGAACCCCAGATCCAGCCAGCGCGTCGCCCCCAGCGCATGATACCCCAGCGGCGTCTCCACCAGCGCCAGCAGGAACAGCGCCAGCCCATAGATCGGATAGGCCAGGGCGAACCAGTAGCGGATGGTGATCAACGACAGCGCCAGCATCAGCGCCAGACACATGCCGAAGCGGATCAGGTGTTTGGCCGCCCACGGCGACCACGATCCGCCCGCCACCGAATACAGCATCAGGGAGCCGGTGCCGGCGACCACGCACAGCAGCGCCGTCAGCCGCCAGTCGATCTGGCCCAGCTTGGTCGAGACGCGCTCGCGCTCGCCGGGTCGCGACAGGGCCGAGGCGGTCAACGGCCCGGCTCGGACAGATAGGGGCGCGGGCCGCTGGTCGCGCCGGGGGT
>NZ_DALZQC010000002.1:0-73221 GCF_032017145.1 Brevundimonas sp. | reverse complement strand
GCAGGGCCGCGCCCCGCGCCTGATAGGCGGCGGCCGTCAGGGCGGCGGTCAGCTGCGGCTCGAACAGGCCGCAGCGGTCGTTGGCGGCCAGCACGAAGCTGCGCTCATAATAGCGGTCCTGCGGCGCGGCGAGCGCGGCGGCGGGGGTGGCGGCGATCAGCAGCGCCGACATCAGGGCTTGGGTTCGCCGGGGGGAAAGGCCTATCCTCATGCCTCGACCCTAGCGGCTCAGCGTTGGGGTTCCGTGTTCGAGCAGGGTTAGCGAATTGCTTCTTTCCAGCGACCTGTGGGTCAGCGCCCTGATCCGCCGCGCCCAGATCGAGGGCGCCTATGCGACCGTGGTCAACAAGGGCGATGACCGCGCCGGCTCGGTCATCGTCAAGGCCTACGACACCTCCACCCGCACCGCCCGCCTTTACACCGAAGCCTTCGGAACCGATGGCGACCGCCTGTGGATCCAGCCCGTCACGTCCGACAGCGAGGGCGAACTGGACGCCTATATCGCCAGGCAGCGGGGCTATGATCCGGATCTGTGGGTGGTCGAGATCGAAGACCGCCAGGGCCGGCACTTCATCACGGAGACGGTGCAGGGGTGACTCTCAATCCGCTCATCCCGGCGAAAGCCGGGACCCAGTTCTTCCGCATCGCCGGTGCGCCGGATGACCGCTGACCTTCGATCCGAAGCAGCTTTCGCCCAAAGTGCTGGGTCCCGGCTTTCGCCGGGATGAGCGGGATTATTTAGCGCGCCCATCGAACGCGGCCCGCGCCGCCTCGATGCGGTCGATGTTCTTTTCGGCCCATATCCAGACGCCGCAGAACGCTTCGGCCAGGGTGAAGCCCAGGTCGGTCAGGCGGTATTCGACCTTGGGCGGGATGACGGGGTGGACGGTGCGGACGACCAGGCCGTCGCGCTCCATCTGACGCAGGGTCTGGGTCAGCATCTTCTGGCTGATCCCGCCGACCAGGTCGCCGACGCGGGTGAAGCGCTGCTCGCCGTGTTCGGCCAGGACCTCCAGGATCAGCATGGTCCATTTGTCGGCGACGCGGCCGATCACGTCGTTGACCAGGGCCTCCACGCGCGGATCGGCGATCTCTCCGGTTTCGGGGTGAGCGATTCTTGCGGGCGGTACGGCCGTCATGTCCATTTCTTTCCGTGCGGTAAGTAGGGCGGCTTGAAGTGCCTACTTTCGATTGGAGAGTGAAGGTCATACCTCGTCTTCATCTCTGACGCATCCCCGAGGAAACGGTCATGAACATCACCGGCAACACCATACTGATCACCGGCGGCGGCACGGGCATCGGCCGCGCCCTGGCCGAGGCGCTGCACGCGCGCGGCAATCAGATCATCATCACCGGCCGTCGCGAAGGCGTGCTGAAGGACACAGCCGCCGCCAATCCGGGCATGGTTTGGGCGACGCTGGACATGGAGGATGCGGCCGCCGTCGCCGCCTTCGGCGCACAGGTGGTCAAGGATCACCCCGCCCTGAACGCCGTCATCCTGAACGCCGGGATCATGAAGGCCGAGGACCTGAAGGCCGCTCCGTTCGACTTCGCCACGGTCGAGGCGACCATCACCACCAACCTGCTGGGGCCGATCCGCCTGACGGCCGCCCTGTTGCCGCATCTGACGGCTCAGCCGAAGGCGACGGTGATGACGGTGACGTCGGGCCTGGCCTTCGTCCCGCTGGCGGCGACGCCGACCTACAATGCGACCAAGGCGGCGATGCACTCTTGGAGCCAATCCCTGCGGCGTCAACTGGCGGACACTGGTGTCGAGGTGCTGGAGTTGGCCCCGCCCGGCGTCGCCACCGACCTGATGCCCGGCCATGCGGAGAACCCCGCCTCCATGCCGCTAGCCGATTATACGGCCGAGGTGATCGGTCTGATCGAACGGGGCGAGACGCCGCGCGGCGAAATCCTGGTCGAACGGGTCAAGCCGCTGCGGTTCGCCGAGGTGAACGGCTATGAGGCGGTGTTCGAGCAGTTGAACGGGGCGCACTGACCTCCGGCCCGCTCATCCCGGCGAAAGCCGGGACCCAGCGCTTTGGGCGAAAAGTGCGTGAGTCGCAGGCCGGTGGTCATCCGACGCACATTCGACGCGAAAGACCTGGGTCCCGGCTTTCGCCGGGATGAGCGGAAGTTAGGACCTCAATCCTCGTCCATCTTCAGCGCCGCGATAAACGCTTCCTGCGGGATTTCGACCTTGCCGAACTGGCGCATCCGCTTCTTGCCGGCCTTCTGCTTTTCCAGAAGCTTCTTCTTGCGGGTGGCGTCGCCGCCGTAGCACTTCGAGGTCACGTCCTTGCGAAGCGCGCGGACGGTTTCGCGGGCGATGATCTTGCCGCCGATGGCCGCCTGGATCGGGATCTGGAACAGGTGGGGCGGGATCAGTTCCTTCATCTTCTCGACCATGCCCCGGCCGCGCGTCTCGGCGCGGGCGCGGTGGACCAGCATGGACAGGGCGTCGACCGGCTCGGCGTTGACCAGAATGGACATCTTCACCAGGTCGCCGACCTTGTATTCGGTGATCTCATAGTCGAACGAGGCGTAGCCCTTCGAGATCGACTTCAGCCGGTCGTAGAAGTCGAACACCACCTCGTTCAGCGGCAGCTCATAGACCACCATGGCGCGGTTGCCGACGTAGGACAGTTCGATCTGCTGGCCGCGACGGTCCTGGCACAGCTTGATGACCCCGCCGAGGTATTCGTCGGGGGTCAGGATGGTGGCCTTGATCCAGGGTTCGGCGATGGTCTCGATCTGCATCACGTCGGGCAGGTCGGCCGGGTTGTGCAGGTCCATCTCGGTCCCGTCGCGCAGGCCGATCTTGTAGACGACGGACGGCGCCGTGGCGATCAGGTCGAGGTTGAACTCTCGGCTCAGGCGCTCCTGAATGATCTCCAGGTGCAGCAGACCCAGGAAGCCGCAACGGAAGCCGAAGCCCAGCGCCGCCGAGCTTTCCATCTCATAGGTGAAGGAGGCGTCGTTCAGGCGCAGCTTGCCGATGGCGGCGCGCAGGTCCTCGAAGTCGGCGGCGTCCACCGGGAACAGGCCGCAGAAGACCACCGACTGGACCTCCTTGAACCCCTTCAGCGGTTCGGCGGTCGGCTTCTTCTCGTCGGTCAGGGTGTCGCCGACGGCGGCGTGGGCGACCTCCTTGATCTGGGCGGTGATGAAGCCGACCTCGCCGGGGCCGAGCTGGTCGACGGGCGTGTTCTTGGGCAGGAAGACGCCGACGCGGTCGATCAGGTGGGTCGAGCCGTTGCGCATCATCTTGACCCGCATCCCGGTCTTCAAGACGCCGTCGAACACCCGCACCAGCACGACGACGCCGAGATAGGGGTCGTACCAGGCGTCGACCAGCATGGCCTTCAGGGGCGCATTGATGTCGCCCTTGGGCGCCGGCAGCTTGGTGACGATGGCCTCAAGCACCTCCTCGATGCCGATGCCGGACTTGGCGCTGGCCAGGACGGCTTCGGAGGCGTCGATGCCGATGACGTCCTCGATCTGGGCGCGGACGCGGTCCGGCTCGGCGGCGGGCAGGTCGACCTTGTTCAGGACCGGGACGATCTCGTGGTTGTTGTCGATGGCCTGATAGACATTGGCCAGGGTCTGGGCCTCGACCCCTTGCGAGGCGTCCACGACCAGCAGCGACCCTTCGCAGGCGGCCAGGGACCGGCTGACCTCATAGGCGAAGTCCACGTGGCCCGGCGTGTCCATCAGGTTCAGGATATAGTCCTGCCCGTCGCGCGCCTTGTAGGTCAGGCGCACGGTCTGGGCCTTGATGGTGATGCCCCGTTCCTTCTCGATCTCCATATTGTCGAGCACCTGTTCGGACATCTCGCGCGCGGTCAGGCCGCCGGTGTGCTGGATCAGCCGGTCGGACAGGGTCGACTTGCCGTGGTCGATGTGCGCGACCACGCTGAAGTTGCGAATGTTCGAAATAGGAGGAGTCGTCATCCGCGCGCCCCTATCATGCGTAAGCATGCGGGGCCAGACGCACGGCCGATCTGTCGCGCGCCGGGTCACATTACAGCTCTGCAATGAACCGCTTCCGCGTTTGAGAACGGCTCGCGGACGCGGTAAGGAGCAGATCCTTCCCAAACCGGCGCGAGCCGGCGATCCGCTTCGCCTGCAACCGAGGAAATCCCCCGTGTCCAAGACGACCCCAACCGCTCTGAATGTCAGCGCCATGGCCCTGTCGGCCTTACTGCTGGCGAGTTGCGGCGGGCATGGCGAGGACAAGACCGAAGAAAAGGCCGGCGGATCGCGCCAGACCGTCAGCGTCGCCGCCGTGTCCCAGACCAGCCTGAACCGCACCGTGACCGCGTCGGGCACCGTCTCGGCCTGGGAAGAGGTGCCGGTGGCTGCCGAGACCGGCGGCCTGACCGCCGTCGCCGTCTATGTGGACGAGGGAACCTACGTCCGGCAGGGCCAGCCGCTGGTGCAGATGAACGACGTCCTGCTGCGCGCCCAACTTCAGCAGCAGCAGGCCCAGGTCCAGCTGGCCCAGGCCAATGTCCAGCGCGACGACGCCGCGCTTGATCGCGCCCAGCAGTTGAAGGAACGCGGCTTCCTCAGCCAGGCGTCGCTGGACACGGCCCTGGCCAATCAGCGGTCCTCCACCGCCAATCTTGCGGCGGCCCGCGCGGCCCTGGCCCAGACCCAGACCCAACTGTCCCAGGCCACCATCCGCGCGCCCGTCGGCGGGCTGATCATCAGCCGCAGCGTGACCAAGGGCCAGATCATCGCGGCGGGAACCGAACTGTTCCGCATGGTCCGCGACGGCCGACTGGAGCTGGACGCCCAGGTGCCCGAGACGGAGCTGGGCCTGGTGCGCGCCGGTCAGTCGGCGACCGTGACCTCCAGCGAGGCCGGCCGGACCACCGGCTCGGTCCGCATCGTCACGCCAGAGGTCAACGCCACGACCCGCCTGGGCCTGGCCCGCATCTCCCTGGCGCCCGGCGCCCAGCTGCGGCCCGGCATGTTCGCGCGCGCCGACATCGCCGTGGGCGACCAGCCGGCGACCACCGTCCCGACCGGGGCGGTGCTGTATCGCGAGAACAAGCCCGGCGTCTTCGTCCTGAACGGCGACAGCGTCCATTTCCAGCCGATCACGGTCCTGTCGCGCACCGACGCCCAGACGGCGGTGTCGGGCGTCAACACCGGCGTGCGCGTGGTGGTGGACGGCGCGGGCTTCCTGAACGAAGGCGACCGCGTCAACGTCGCGCCGGCGGTGGGCGCCCCAGCCGTCGCCCCCGCAGCCCCGGCCGCGACCAAGTAGGACCGACGCCATGAACCAGATGTCGTCCTGGGCGATCAAGAATCCCATTCCGATCATCCTGCTCTTCCTCCTGCTGACGCTCGGCGGGGTGGTCGGCTTCATGGGGATGCGGATCAATCAGAACCCCGACGTCGACTTCCCCCTGGTCGCCGTCACCGCCGCCCGTCCCGGCTCCGCCCCGGCGGAGATGGAGGTGCAGGTCACGCGCCTGATCGAGGATTCGCTGGCCGGCCTGTCGGGCGTGCGCCACATCAACTCCAACATCACCGACGGCGTCTCGACGACGACCATCGAGTTCGAACTGGGCACAGACACCGACCGGGCCACCAACGACGTACGCAACGCCATGACCGGCCTGCGCGCCAGCCTGCCCCAGGACATGCAGGAACCGGCGGTCCAGCGCATCGACATCACCGGCGACGCCCTGATCACCTATGTCGTGCGCTCGCCCACCATGACGCCGGAAGAGATCAGCTGGTTCATCGACAATGACGTCAGCCGCGCCCTGCTGGCGCTGGGCGGCGTAGGTCAGGTCAACCGCTCGGGCGGCGTCGATCGCGAGATGCGGGTCGAGCTGGACCCCCAGCGCCTGGCCGCCTATGGCGTCACGGCGGCCCAGGTCAGCCAGGCCCTGAACAACGTCAACAACAACCTGCCGGGCGGGCGCGTCACCATCGCCGGGTCCGAACGGTCCGTCCGCACCCTGGGGTCGGCCACCTCGGTCGAACAGCTGCGCGAGACCCTGGTGCCGCTGGGCGACGGCAAGACGGTGCGGCTGGCCGATCTGGGCAAGGTCGAGGACAAGTGGAGCGAGCCGCGTCGCCTGGCCCGCTACAACGGCCAGGAGGCCGTGACCTTCAACTTCCTGCGCTCGCGCACTGCCTCCGAGGTCAAGGTCGCCGACAAGGTCCGCGAAGAGGTCAAGCGGCTGAACGAGGCCCATCCCGAACTGACCATCCGCCAGGTCACCGCCAGCGTCGAACAGATCGAGGAATCCTATCTGGCCTCGCTGGAGGCCCTGCTGCTGGGCGCCGTGCTGGCGGTCATCATCGTCTTCATCTTCCTGCGCGACTGGCGGGCGACCTTCATCGCGGCGACGGCCATGCCGATGTCGCTGATCCCGACCTTCGCCATCCTGGGGCCGATGGACCAGTCGCTGAACGTGGTCACGCTGCTGGCCCTGTCGCTGACCATCGGCATCCTGGTCGACGACGCCATCGTGGAGATCGAGAACATCGTCCGCCACATGCGCGATGGCAAACCGCCCTATGACGCCTCGCTGGAGGCGGCGGACGAGATCGGCCTGGCGGTCGTGGCCACCACCGCCACCATCGTCGCCGTGTTCGCCCCCGTGGGCTTCATGCCAGGGATCATCGGACAGTTCTTCAAGGCCTTCGCCCTGGCGGCCTGCGTGTCGGTGGTCTTCTCGCTGCTGGTGGCGCGCACCCTGACGCCGCTGATGGCCGCCTACATCCTCAAACACACCCACCATGAGGACAAGGACCCCTTCTGGATGGGGGGCTATCTGAAGGCGCTGCGCTGGTCGCTGGGCAATCGCTGGAAGGTGTTCGTGCTGGGCATCCTGTTCCTGTTCGGCTCCGTCGGCACGGCGATCGTCGCCAAGATGTCGTTCGAATTCATGTCGCCCGGCGACACCGCCCGCGCCGCCTTCCAGGTCGAACTGCCGCCCGGCGCGACCCTGCGCCAGACCGATGCGGTGGTGCAGCAGGTGACACGCACCCTGGAGGCCCGGCCCGAGGTGACGTCGGTCTATGCCGCCATCGGCGGTCAGGACGTGACCCAGGCCAATGTCTATGCCGACATGGTGCCCAAGGGGGACCGCAAGCTGAGCCAGCAGGCGTTCGCCCGCGCCATGGTGGACGAGCTGAAGAAGATCCCCGGCGCCCGCATCCGCGCCGGCATCGCCCAGCAGGGCGGCGGACCCGGCGACGGCACGACCTACACCTTCTCGATCCTGGGCGACAATCCCGAAGCCCTGAACGCGGCGGCGCGCAAGGTCGAGGCCGAGATGCGGACCGTTCCGGGCCTGGCGAACGTGGTCAACTCGGCCGCCATCGCCCGACCGGAAATCCTGGTCACGCCGCGCCCCGACGAGGCGGCCCTGGCGGGCGTGTCCGCCGGCGCCATCTCCCAGGCCGTGCGGGTGGCCACCATCGGCGACGTCGATCAGAATCTGCCCAAATACAATCTGGGCGACCGTCAGATTCCGATCCGCCTGCAGCTGACCGAGACGGCGCGCGAGGACCTGACCGTGCTGGAGAACCTGCGGGTGCCGGCCAACAACGGGGCCTCCGTGCCGCTGAGCGCCGTCGCCGACATCCGCTTCGGCGCAGGCCCGGCCACCGTCAACCGCCAGGACCGGTCGCGCATCGCCTCGATCAGCGCCGAACTGGACGGAACCACGACCGGCGCCGCCAGCGCGGCGGTCAACCGCCTGCCCTCGGTCAAGACCCTGCCCGCGGGTGTGCGCCAGGTGCCGGCCGGGGACGCCGAGTTCATCCAGGAGATGCTGACCGGCTTCGGCATCGCCTTCGCCTCGGGCCTGCTGCTGATGTATGCGGTGCTGACCTTGCTGTTCAAAAGCTTCGCCTATCCCATCACCATCATGGCGGCCCTGCCCCTGGCCATCGGCGGCGCCTTCATCGCCCTGGCCATCGGGGGCGCCAACTTCTCCATGTCGGCCCTGATCGGGGTGCTGATGCTGATGGGGATCGCGGCCAAGAACTCCATCCTGCTGGTCGACTATGTCATCATGGCCGAACGGGAGGGCATGCCCCGGCGCGAGGCCATACTGGACGCGGCGCACAAGCGCGCCCGGCCTATCCTGATGACCACCTTCGCCATGGGGGCGGGCATGGTGCCCATCGCCATGGGCGTGGGGGCCGACGTCCAGTTCCGCGCGCCCATGGCCATCGCCGTGCTGGGCGGACTGATCTCCTCGACCTTCCTCAGCCTGCTCTACATCCCGGCCATCTTCACCATCGTCGACGACTTCGCCCAGGGCGCCCGCCGCATCCTGCGCCGCAAGACCGCCGGCCAGCGCGAATTGGCCAAGCCGAGGCCGGTGGCGGAATAGGGAAGGCTTCTCGGGAGAGGTCGGCCGGCGCCTAGGGACAGGGATCGGCGGGGATGCTTTGCGCGATCTGCGTCCGCAACCACTTCAGGCCCCGGTCGTGGTCCCGCCGGACATGCCAGGCGTGCACCAGCGGAATGGTCGGCAGCGCCATCGGGGGGCGTGCGATCACCAAGCCGTCGCCTGGCCTCGGCGTCAGACTCCGCCGCGCCACCGTCAGGATCAGGTCGGAGCCGCGCACAAGCTGGGGCGCGACCGACCAGTGCGGCAGGGTGATCGCCACGCGCCGGGTCAGGCCCTGCGCGGCCAGGGCCGCGTCCACCTCTCCATTGTCCTCGGGCGAGGCGGAGACGGCGATGTGAGGCCGCGACAGATAGGCCCGTAGCGAGGCCGGCGCCCCCGATGCGGCGTCGGCGAGGCAGGCGAATGCATCGTCGAACAGAGGGGATGTGCGAAAGTCGTCGGTTCGCCCCTCTGGATAGACCCCGATCGCCAGATCGATCTCGCCCGCCCGGATCGCGGCGCGTGCGCCGTCCCGACCGAGAGAAACCAGCGCCAGGGTCAGATGGGGCGCCGCATGGACGATCCGTGGGGTCAAAGCGGGCAACAGGACTTCTGCGGCGTAATCCGACATCGACAATCGGAACTCACGCTTCGCGCGGCCGGGATCGAAGACGCGCTCGTCCACCAGGCCGCCGAGGGTCGACAAGGCGTCCCGCAACGGAGCCGCCAGTTCCACCGCGCGCGGCGTCGGCTCCAGTCCGCCCGGTCGCCGCACCAGGATCGGATCGTCGAACAGAATCCGAAGACGGGCCAAGGCATGGCTGACGGCAGGCTGGGTCTTGTTCAGCCGAACGGCGGCGCGGGTGACGTGCCGTTCGGCGAGCAGGGCGTCCAGCACCACCAGAAGGTTGAGATCGACGCCGCTCAGATCATTCACAGATCGCATGACGGGCATAATGCATCTTCATTTCCATTCGCTCAACGCATAGCAAAAGATGCCGGGCATCAAGCAAGGAGAGCGAACGATGTCCGACACACCCACGCCCGACCGAGGACTGACCCACATCGCCCTTGTCGTGCGAGACCTGGATCGAAGCCGGGCCTTCTATGAAACCTTCGCCGAGCTTTCAGCCACGCATGAGCGCGGGGGAGCGGGGCCCATAAGCCGCGTCGTCTGGATGGCGGACCCGCATACGAGGTTCGCCGTCGTGCTGGTGGAATCCGACGAGCTGCGGGACACGCCCCTGGGGCCGTTCGGCCATCTGGGCATGGCCTGCGCCAGCCGTGCGGACGTGGATCGTCTGGCGGACCTGGCCAGGGCGCAGGGCGTTCTTCGCTCGCCGCCCAGGCAAAGTCCCGATCCTGTGGGCTACTGGACCTATATCGCCGACCCCGACGGCAACACCCTGGAGCTGTCCTACGGCCAGACCGTTCGCCATTCGGCCCGACAGGCGGCGGGATAGCGACCGGACGAACGCCCAGCAAAAAGGGCCGGCCGGTCGCCCGGTCGGCCCTTCGTCGTTCAGCCCTGCGGCCTGACGATCAGTATTTGACCTTCAGCGTCACGCCGTAGGTGCGCGGGGCGCCCAGATAGGCGTTGTAGGTCGCCGTGTCGGTGGCCTGGTTGTAGAAGGTGCCGTTGGCCTGGGGCGTGGTGGTGTTGGTGAAGGCCGTGCCCTGCAGCGGCGCGGCGAAGCCCACCTGGGTGTATTCTTCCTGCAGCAGGTTCTGGCCCCAGACCTCCACGGTCCAGCGTTCGTCTTCCGACCCGATCGAGACCCGGCCGTTGACCACGGTGAAGGCGTCCTGATGCTTGTAGGGCAGCAGGTCCGAGCCGGTGTTGTAGTCGGTCGAATATTTGGCCGAGAGGTTGAACCCGCCGCGCAAGCCCCCGCCCAGCGAGCGGTCGAAGGCCAGGGCGCCGGTCAGCGACCATTCCGGGGCGAACGAGGCGCGCGCGCCAGGCAGCAGCGACAGCTGCGGGAAGCGGCCGGGGCTGGACAGGTCGCCGGCGCCGAACACGCCGTATTTGGCGTCGGTATAGGTCACGCCGCCCTGGAAGGTCAGGCCCTCGACCGGGGTGAACCAGACCATGTCGGCGTCCACGCCGCGCGACTTCAGCTCGGGGATGGATTCCACCACGAAGGCGGTGCCCAGGAAGGTGTTCAGCTGGAAGTTCTCGAACTTCTGATCGAAGTAGGTCAGGTTCAGCAGCATGGTGCGGTTGAATAGAGTCGTCTTGACCCCCGCCTCATAGCTGTCGACCGTCTCGGCCTTGAAGAACAGCGAGGCGTCCGGCGTCACGCCCGTCTGCACCCGGTCCATGTTGTAACCCGCGCCCTTGTAGCCGCGCGCATACGAACCATAGACCATGATCGATGGGTTGAACCGGTAGGACGCCTTGATCGTGCCCGACAGGTCGGTGTCGCTGAACTTCTCCTGGATGCGGCGACCGTCATAGAGCGGGTTCGACCAGGGCAGGCACAGCAGGTCAAGCGCAGCCGCCGGGGTTTTGATGTTCGCCGTTCCGGGGATCGGCGACGCCGGCAGCGAGGGCGCCAGATTGTTCGTCAGGGCGCCGCCGCAGGCCGCGCCGTTGGTCCCCAGATTGTCCTGCAGGCCCAGCAGGCGCTTGCTGTCGTAGGTGTAGCGCAGGCCCAGGTTGATATCGAAGGCTTCGCTGACCTTCCAGGTGTTGTTGGTGAACAGGGCGACCGATTCCGACTTCTGGGAATAGTGGTCCTCATACGCCTTGCCGACGCCGAAGGTGGGGGCGGCGGCGCTGGGCGGGGCCAGCCCCAGCACGCACAGCGGCTGTCCGGCCAGGGCGCCGGTCGTGCCGACCAGGAAGCCGTTCGGATTGGTGAAGCAACCGATCCGCGACGGGCTGGGGCCGCCGAAGGCCGCCGGAACCGAGGCCGTCAGCAGGAAGGAGGCGAAGGCGTTGTAGTCCGAGCCATAGACGTAGCTGTCGTCGCGATAGACCGTCTCGCGCGTGGCGAACATGCCGACCAGCCAGTCGAACCTGTCCGTCGTGCTCGCCAGACGCAGTTCCTGGGTCAGGTTGCCGACGCCATAGCCGTTGGAGCCGTCGTTGGCGCGGTACAGGATGTCGGCGCCGGTGTAGTCCAGGTCCATCCCCTGCTGGAACGACCAGTCGCGCCACGAGGTCAGCGACGTCAGGGTGGCGTTGATGCTGGGGAAGTCGATATTGGCTTCCGCCGACAGCCCCATGTCCTCGATCTCTTGCGGCGTCTCGCGGTTCGAATAGGCCAGACGCGAGAAGGGCACCGTGCCGAACCCTGCGGCAGGCGGCGTTTGGCCAGGGCCGTTCGGCGCGGCCAGGGCGGCGATGAAGGCCTGGGACGGGCCGACGCGCGTCTGCACGGCGACGCAGCAGTATTCCTCGCGCTTGGTGTAGTCGGCGATCAGGCGGATCGAGGTGTTGTCGTTGGGCAGGATCAGCAGCTGGCCGCGCGTGGTCCAGTAGTCCTGGTTCTGGTCGTCCTTGCGGCTGTTGGGGCCGTCGCCGTTGTTGACGTCGTAGAAGCCGTCGCGCTCGCGGTGGGCGACGAACAGGCGACCGGCGATCTGGTCGGTCAGGCCGCCCGTGACCGAAACCGATCCGCCGATGGCGCCGAAGTTGCCGCCGGTCAGCTCGGCCGAGATCGACGGATCGAACGACGGCCGTTCGGTGATGATGTTGATGACGCCGGCCGAGGTGTTCTTGCCGAACAGGGTGCCCTGCGGCCCCTTCAGAACCTCGATGCGGCTCAATTCGCCCAGGTCGCCGAAACCGACCGAGTTGCGCGAGCGATAGACGCCGTCGATCACCACGCCGACCGAGCTTTCCAGGCCGGGGTTGTCGCCAACGGTGCCGGCGCCGCGGATGCGGACGGTGGTGGAGGCTTCCGACTGGGTCGAGGTGACGGTCATGCCGGGCGTCAGGATCTGCAGGTCCTTGATGTCCTGCACGCCCGCGCCCTGCAGCAGTTCCTGCGACAGGGTGGTGACCACGATCGGCACGTCCTGCAGGCTCTGTTCGCGCTTCTGGGCGGTGACGATGATGTCGTCGACGGTCGCCGGGGCCTCCTGTGCGGCGGCGGCGCCGGCGAAGCCGAAGGCCACGGCCCCGATCACGGCGGCGGCGGATACGGTGGTCCTGAGTTGAAGATTGCGGCGCATAGCGTCCTCCCGGCTGAAGTCGCGTCGCCTTGGGCGATCGCGGCGTTTCCTGTTCCCATCGACGTCCCCTTCGTGGGAGAGCGTTCGTTATCGCTAGGCTAAGCGCGCTTCGACGCCACCGACAAGCGAGCGTTCTCGCCCGCGACGATTTTTCGCCGCAGATCCGCCTTTGTGTGTCGAGGAAGCGACAGAAAACCCTGACGCTAGGTCAGTTTTTGCCCTGTTTTCGGCCCCAAGGGCTCCACATCGGGTTTCAGGGCGACAGGGTCGAAGCGGCGCTTCCGCCCCGCCAGACCCAGCAGCAGGGCCGCCGCGACCGCCGACAGGATCGAGCCGCCGATGACCCCCAGCTTGACCTCGACCTGTTCGGGACTGTCGACCGCGCCGGGGAAGGCCAGCACCCCGATGAACAGGCTCATGGTGAAGCCGACGCCGCACAGCAGCGACACCCCATAGACCTGCAGCCAGCTGGCGTCCGTCGGACGCGCGCCGATCTTCATCGCCGAGGCCAGCCAGGCGGCGCCGAACACGCCGATCTGCTTGCCCAGGAACAGGCCCAGCGCGATGGCGACGACCAGGGGCGCGAACGCCTGATCCATCGACAGGCCGGCGAAGGAGACCCCCGCCTTGGCGAAGGCGAACAGGGGCAGGACCAGAAAGGCGTTCCACGGATGCAGGTCGTGGATGGCCGCCTTCAGCGGGCTCGGGCCGCCTTCAGCGCGGGCCTTGATCGGCACGATCATGGCGAAGGCCACGGCGGTCAGGGAGGTGCTGAGGCCCGACAGCACCGTCAGATGCCAGACCAGGGCGAACCCCAGCACCCAGAAGGGCGCGGGGATTCTCATGCTGTGCGCGGCGACGGCGCCCGCGATCAGGGCGGCGGCGGCCCATAGCAACGGAATCCAGTTGGTCCCCTCGCTGAACAGCACCGCGATCAGGGCGATGGCGCCCAGGTCGTCGACGATGGCCAGGGTCAACAGGAAGACGCGCAGCGACGCCGGCAATCCCTTGCCCACGAAGCCGAAGACGGCCAGGGCGAAGGCGATGTCGGTGGCCAGGGGGATGGGCCAGCCCGCATGGGGCGCGCCGATCAGACCGGACAACAGCAGATAGACCGCCGCCGGCCCCGCCATGCCGCCCAGGGCCGCCAGCACCGGCGTCGCCAGCTTGCGCGGATCGCTGAGCTCGCCGCGCACGATCTCGTATTTGATCTCCAGCCCCACCACGAGGAAGAAGATCGCCATCAGACCTTCCTTGATCCAGTCGGAGATCGTCTCCTCCAGCCGGATCGGACCGATCTGCAGGACGTGATGGCTCTTGAGCCAGGCGAAATAATCCGCCGACCAGGGCGAGTTGGCGACCATCAGAGCAGCGAGGGCCGCCAGCGCCAGGGCCAGGCCGGACGCGGCCTCGGTCTTGAGGAAATCAAGTGTCAGTTTGCGCGCCACGGCGGCCTCCAAAAGGAATACTGAAGCTGTCGTGACGCCAGGTTATCGACGGGCGTCGGACCGGATTCGCCGCCCGCCAGGGCGCGCCGGCCTGGCCGCGCGGAGCGACCTGATGGCTGGCGACATCATAGGCGAAGCTGAGTGCGGGACCAACCGCCTCCCTCTTTCCGTCATTCCGGGCGAAGACCCGGAACCCAGCGGCCCGCGAGAGCGGGAAGCTGTCACGGCCCCGCCCTTGGGACAGCGTGCGGCGGCCGCATTTCGCCTTTCGGCGCCGCTTGGTCCCCCGGTCTGCGCCGCAAGCGGCTTGCCGGAGGATGACGAAATAAAAGAACAGCAGGAAGCCGTTGCGCTTCATGTGCCGGACACGCACCTAGCCCTCCATGCCCGTCTCCCCCGCTTATCGCCCCGAACCGCGTTTCATCGACCTGGGCCCCGACTATTCCGACGCCGTGCGATCGGCGGACTTTCCGCAGACGATCCTGCGGTTCCGCAATGACCGCGCCGCCGCAGAGGTCGGGCTGGAGGCATTGAGCGACGCCGAATGGATCGCCGCCTTCGGCCGGTTCGAACCCCTGCCCGGCCAACCCGGCCCCATCGCCATGCGCTATCACGGCCATCAGTTCCGCCAGTACAATCCCGACCTGGGCGACGGGCGCGGCTTTCTGGCGGCGCAGATGCGCGACGCCGATGGCCGCCTGCTCGATCTGGGCGCCAAGGGGTCCGGCCGCACGCCCTGGTCGCGCGACGGCGACGGGCGGCTGACGCTGAAGGGCGGGGTGCGCGAGGTGCTGGCGGCGGCGATGCTGGAGGCGCAGGGCGTACCTACCAGCCGCGCCCTGTCGCTGATCGAGACCGGCGAAGCGCTGGAGCGGGGGGACGAACCGTCGCCCACACGGTCCGCCGTCCTGGTGCGGCTGTCGCACAGCCATGTGCGGTTCGGGACCTTTCAGCGCGCCGCCTATCTGAACCGGCCCGACCAGATCGAGGCCCTGATCGAACACGTCCGCAGCCTGTATCACCCCCAGGTCGCGGCGGGCGACGTTCCGGGCCTGATGCGCGCCGTCGTCGACGCCTCGGCCCGGCTGACGGCGCGCTGGATCGCGGCCGGGTTCGTGCATGGGGTGCTGAACACCGACAATCTGAACGTTACGGGCGAGAGCTTCGACTATGGCCCCTGGCGGTTCCTGCCCGCCTATCAGCCCGGCTTCACCGCCGCCTATTTCGACCACGGCGGCCTCTACGCCTTCGCCCGCCAGCCCGAAGCGGTGTTCTGGAACCTGACCCAACTGGCCAGCTGCCTGGCGGTGGTGTCCGATCCCAAGACCCTGGCCGACGCGCTGAACGGCTTCGGTCCGGCCTATATCCGCGAACTGCGCGCCGCCTTCCTGATGCGGCTGGGGGTCCAGAGCCTGGGAGAGGCGGCGGATCAGCGCCTGGTGGATACGACCCTGGCCCTGCTGAGAGAGGGCGGCGAGGCGATGCGGTGGGAGCCGCTGTTCTTCGACTGGTTCGGCGGCTTCGCCTCCTCGGCCCGCGCCCTGTCGGGACCGCGCGCCAAACTGTATCAGGGCGAGGCCTTCGACGCCTTCCGTTTCGCCCTGCTGGAGCACGAGCCCGACCGGATCGAGCGGCTGGAGCACCCCATGTTCGCCGCGCGCGAGCCGGAGGAAATGCTGATCGGGGAGGTCGAATCCCTGTGGGCCTCAATCGACGCCGCCGACGACTGGGCGCCGCTCCACGCCAAGCTGGCCCGGTTGGAGGCGGCCCGCGTCGCCTGGGGCTTCACCGCCTGACGCCGAACCTTACGAAAGCTTCATCTCGTTTATCGATAATTGCCTTGCCCGTTTATCGATAAATCCATATCGATAGTCATCAAGGCGGTCGCGGAGGGTGACCCGATGGGAAGGCTTTCGCAATGAAACTGATCGGCAAATACTCCATCGCCAGCGCGCTGCGTTGGCTGCTGGGCGTCGCCAACGTCTTCGTCGTGATCGGCGGCGTTCTGACGCTGATCCTGTTCGCCTTCGCCCTAGCCGACCCTAGCCTGGGCGCCGGCCTGCTGGATGGGATGGAGGGCCGACCGGCGGATCCGAGCCACATCCTGCACTGGAGCGGCGCGCTGGTGTTTCTCGGCGGCGCCCTGGCGTGCGGCTTCACCTGGTGGATCATCAATCGACTGCGGCGCATCCTGTTGTCCGTGAACCAGGGCGACGCCTTCGAGTTCGCCAACGTCAAACGGCTTCAGGCGGTCGGCCTGGGATTGATCGGTCTTCAGCTGGTCAATCTGGCCCTCGTCGTGGCCGCCACCCTGGGCGAAGGCGCGCTGGACCGCAGCCTGAACCTGGGCGCCTGGCTGGGCATTCTGGTGGTCTTCATCCTGGCCGAGGTGTTTCGCCAGGGCGCGGCCATGCGCGACGAACAGCTGACCACGGTCTGAGGGCGCGCCATGATCCTGATCCAACTGGACCGCCTGCTGCTGGACCGCCGCATGTCGCTGACCGAACTGTCCGACCGGGTGGGGGTGACGATGGCCAATCTGTCGATCCTGAAGACCGGCAAGGCCCGCGCCGTCCGATTCTCCACCCTGGACGCCCTGTGCCGCGAACTGGACTGCCAGCCCGGCGACCTGATCGTCCAGACGCCGGGACCCCAGCCGGAATAGGCCCGGCTGCACAATCCGAATGATCGACGAGGCGCGGAAAATCTTTCCGCGCCTCAACAGTTTGGATGGCCTGTAACACAAAGTCATCAACCGATGTCATCAGCTGATGTCATCGCCGGATGACAAATATCCAAAGCGCCGCTATATCCCCTCTTGCGGACGGCGATGCCCGATCCGATATCGCGGCTGTTACGAATTAGGCCCTCCACCATGACCACGACGACACTTCCCGCCCCCCAGGCCCGCAGCCGCGCCGCCTATCGCAACATCGCCCTGTGGACGCTGCAGGGCTGGATCGCGATGTTCTTCATCGCCGCCGGTTACGCAAAACTGACCGAGCCGATGACCAATCTGATCAATCTGATGGGCTGGCCCGCCGTGGCGCCCGAGAACATGGTGCGCGGCCTGGGCGTGGTCGAGATGGTGCTGGCGCTGGGCGTGCTGAGCCCGCTGATCTCCTGGCGCGTGGGCCGCCCGCTGCTGCTGACCGCCGCGACCGGCCTGGTCGTGCTGGAGGGGGCCATGCTGGCCGTCCACGCCGTCAATCAAGACATCGCCCTGGCGGCGGTCAACGCCGTCCTTCTGGCCTTCACGGTTCCGGTGCTGCTGGGCCGCCGCCGGGCCTGACGCGCCGACGAGTTCGAGCGCCGGACGTTCTCCCCCCTCCATCCGGCGTTTCGCGCCCGGAACCGTTCCCCCCGGTTCCGGGCTTTTTCTTTGCCGGGTCGCCTGCGATAGCGGGCCTTGGGCCAGAGGGTTCGTCACAACGCTCACAACGCGGTCACGGCGCGCACGACGAGATCGCACGGGCGTCGTCGTGTTCGTTGTGACCTTGCCGTGCGCGTTGTGATGAACGCCTTTCTATAAGGCCCGCAGGCGCGGGCGAGCGGGTTCCCGAAGCCCGCCGAAAAAGCTTACCCTTACGTGCGCGTAAACTCTTCCCTTTACGTGCGGGTAAAGTTATGGTTGGCGCATGGCCACAGCCGACGATCACAGAACCTATTCCATTCGCCAGCTGTGCCGCGAGTTCGGCGCGACGGCCCGTGCGCTTCGATTCTATGAGGACAAGGGGCTTCTGACTCCCGCCCGCAAGGGCCAGACGCGCGTCTATGACGCCCGCGACCGGGCGCGGCTGAAGCTGATCCTGAGGGGCCGCCGCATCGGCTTCACCCTGCAGGAGATCCAGGACATGATGGATCTCTATGATCAGAAGGACCACAACGTCCATCAGATGGCGGTGGCCCTGGTGCGTCACCGCGCCCAGATCGCCGCCTTGAAACAGCAGCTCGAAGACATCGAAGGCGCCATCGAGACGGCGGAAGCCGCCTGCGCCTGGATGGAATCCAAGCTGTCGGAACATCGCCCGGACCTGCTGCCGGGCGCCGAGGACTACGAGAAGCTGCTCCAGTCCCGCCTCAACCACGACCATCACCCCTTCAAAGCAAGAGCTTGATCCATGGCCTATAAGTCGCCCGTCCGTGACTTCACCTTCATCCTGAACGAAGTGCTGGAGATCGACCGCTACACCAACCAGCCGGGCTTCCAGGACGTGTCGTCGGATCTGGTCGGCCAGATCCTGGAGGAAGGCGCCAAGTTCGCCGACGAGGTGATCGCCCCGATCAACAATCCCGGCGACAAGGAAGGCTGTCACTGGGCCGAGGGCGGCGTGGTCACCGGACCCAAGGGCTGGAAGGAAGCCTATAAGGCCATGTCGGAAGCCGGCTGGATGGCCCTGGCGGCCGACCCGGCCTATGGCGGCCAGGGCATGCCCAGCGTGGTGGCCTCGGCCTTCGGTCAGATGACGGCGGGCGCCTCGGCGGCCTTCTCGATGTATCCGGGCCTGACATCCTCGGCCTATGCCGGGATTCACGCCAGCGCCTCGGACGAGATCAAGACCAAATATCTGCCCAATATGGTGTCCGGCGAATGGTCCGGCACCATGAACCTGACCGAGCCGCAGTGCGGCACCGACCTGGGCATGGTCCGCACCAAGGCCGTCCGCAACGACGACGGCAGCTTCTCGATCACCGGCCAGAAGATCTGGATCTCGGCGGGCGAGCACGACTTCTCGGACAACATCATCCACACGGTGCTGGCGCGCATCGAGGGCGCCGCGCCGGGCATCAAGGGCCTGTCGCTGTTCGTGGTGCCGAAATATCTGGTCAACGAGGACGGCTCGCTGGGCGAACGCAACACGCTGCAATGCGTGGGGCTGGAAGAGAAGATGGGCATCCACGGCAACGCCACCTGCGTCATGCAGTATGAGGGCGCCAAGGGCTGGCTGCTGGGCGAAGAAGGCCGCGGCATGAACAATATGTTCGTGGTCATGAACGAGGCCCGCCTGGGCACCGGCCTCCAGGGTCTGGCCATCGGCACGGCCGCCTATCAGGCCGCCGTCGAGTTCGCCAAGGACCGCCTGCAGGGCCGTTCGCTGACCGGGCCGAAGAACCCGGACGGCCCCGCCGATCCCATCATCGTCCATCCCGACGTGCGCCGGATGCTGCTGGAGGCCCGGGCCTTCGTCGAGGGCGGCCAGGCCTTCATCCTGTGGACCGCGCTTCACGCCGACCTGGAGAAGTCCGAGGACGAGGCCGTCGCCACCAAGGCCAAGGATTACATGGGCCTGCTGACGCCGGTGCTGAAGGCCTATCTGACCGACAAGGGCTTCCATGTCGCCTCCCTGGCGATGCAGGTCCACGGCGGTTCGGGCTATACCGAACACTTCCCCGCCTCGCAGTATCTGCGCGACGCCCGCATCACCATGATCTACGAAGGCGCCAACGGCATCCAGGCGCTGGATCTGGTGGGCCGCAAGCTGCCCTCGGCCGGCGGTCGGGCCATCATGACCTGGTTCGGAGAGATCGACGCCTTCGTCGCCGAGAACAGCGGCAATGAAGCCATCAAACCCTTCGTCGACGGCCTGGCCGACGCCAAGGCCAAGCTGCAGGAGGGGACGATGTGGCTAATGCAGAACGGCATGGCCAACCCTGACAACGCCGGCGCCGCCTCGACCGACTATCTGAACGTCTTCGGCCTGACCGCGCTGGCCTATATGTGGGCGCAGATGGCCAAGGCGGCTCAAGCACAGGTGGAAGCGGGTTCGACCGACTCCTACTACGCCACCAAGCTTCAGACCGGCCGCTACTTCGTCGAGCGCATCCTGCCGGACGCCGAAAGCCACCTGAAGAAGATGAAGACCGGCGCCGACGTGCTGATGGCCATGCCGGCCGAGGCGTTCTGAAGACCACACGTCTCCTCCCCGCTCGGCGGGGAGGTGGCGCGGCGCCTCTTCGGCGCCGTGACGGAGGGGCTCTTTCCGTCGCGCATTCCTGAAACCCAGCGGTGGACAAGCCCCTCCACCGCTTCGCGGTCCCCCTCCCCACGGAGTGGGGAGGAGACATGACAATGAACGTGCTGGGCAGCCCCGAACCCGCCTTCATGCAGGAAGAGGAGATCACCCTCTTCTCCGACAGCGTCGGCAAGTGGATCGACGAGCACGCGCCGCCTGAGAAGGTGCAGGACTGGATCGCCGCCTCCTCGGTGCCGCGCCAGTTGTGGAACGAGGCCGGGGCGGCGGGCCTGCTGGGCCTGTCCATGCCCGAGCAGGACGGCGGCTTCGGCGGCGACTACCGCCATGAGGTCGTGCTGATGCGCCAGCTGGGCTGGAAGGGCGCGGATCACTTCGGCATCAGCCTGCACAATGCGATCGTCATGCCCTACATCTGGCATTACGGCACCGAGGAGCAGAAGCAGCGCTGGCTGCCGCGTCTGCAATCGGGCGAACTGGTCGGCGCCATCGCCATGACCGAGCCGGGCGCTGGATCGGACCTGCAAGGGATCAAGACCACCGCCATCAGGTCGGGCGACGGCTATGTCGTCAACGGCTCCAAGACCTTCATCACCAACGGCCAGCTGGCCAATCTGATCATCGTGGCGGTCAAGACCGACCCGGCGGAAGGCGCCAAGGGCGTGTCCCTGATCGTGGTCGAGACCGACGGCGCCGACGGCTTCGAACGCGGCCGCAATCTGCACAAGATCGGCATGGAGGCCAACGACACCTCCGAACTGTTCTTCAACGACGTGAAGGTGTCCGGCGACAACATCATCGGCGGCGGCGAGGGTCAGGGCTTTGTCCAGTTGATGCAGCAACTGCCGCAGGAACGGCTGAACATCGCCGTTCAGGGCGTCGCCGCCGCCGAGCGCGGCCTCGAGGCGACCCTGGCCTACGTCAAGGAGCGCAAGGCCTTCGGCAAGCGAATCCTGGACTTCCAGAACACCCAGTTCAAACTGGCCGAGGTCAAGACCAAGCTGACCGTGGCCAAGGTCTTCGTCGACCACTGCATCGGCCTGCATCTGCAGGGCAAGCTCGACGCCGCCACCGCCTCCATGGCCAAATACTGGGTCACCGACATCCAGGGCGAAACCATCGACGAGATGCTGCAACTGCACGGCGGATACGGCTATATGAACGAATACGCCGTCGCCCAGCTGTACAAGGACGCGCGGGTGCAGCGCATCTATGGCGGCACGAACGAGATCATGAAGCTGCTGATCGCGCGGACGCTCTGACAGCCCGCTTGCCTCAATGTACAGAATTCTGTACATTTAGGCCATGAACGCAATGTCTGTCACTGAACTCCGCAAGAACCTCGCCTCGGCCATCGACCAGGTGACGGCGGATCATGACTACACCATCATCACCCGCGAGGGCGGCAAGCCGGCGGCGGTGCTGATGTCGCTGGAGGACTTCGCCTCCTGGCAGGAGACAGACTATCTGCTGCGCAGCCCGGCGAACCGCGAGGCTCTGCGCGCCTCGATCGCCGAACTTGAAGCGGGCGGCGGTCAGGCGCGCGAACTGATCGAGGAATGAACCTCATATTCTCGGCCCGCGCCTGGACCCAGTATGTCGAGTGGCAGGAAACCGATCGCAGGGCCCTCGAGAAGATAAACGCCCTGATCAAGGACTGTCAGCGCACGCCCTTCACCGGGTCCGGCAAGCCTGAACCCTTGAAGGGCGAACTGTCGGGATGGTGGTCCCGCCGTATCGATCAGGAACACCGGCTGGTCTATCGCGCGTCTGAGGCGGGATTGGAGATCGTTCAGTGCCGCTATCACTATTGACCGCCTCAGCGGCCCAGCCACGCCACCGCGACCAGACCCAGCGCGATCAGCCCGCCCGCGCCGACGATGGAAAGCCCGATCCAGCGGCCTGCCTGGGTCACGGCCTGGGCCGTCTGGCGGTCGCCAGCGCCCTGGCCGTCCGCCTCGCGCAACAGACGCCGCGACACCGCCCGGATGATGCGGGGCAGGTCGCCGCCTGACGCCGAGAGGTCCAGCAGGGCGCCGACCAATTGATTCTGCACCGCGCCCAGGCTGCGCGGTGAAAACACCACCCGTTTCCAGGCGCCGCTCATGGCGCGCAACAGATCGAAGTCGGGATCGACGCGCGACAGCACCCCCTCGATGGTGACGAGGGCCTTGAGGATCAGCATCAGATCGGGCGGGGCGGCGACCCGCTCCTGGCGCATCAGGGCCATCATGTCGGCGACGATGGCGGGCAGGTCCACCTGACCCTGGCCATGACGCGCGATCAGCCGTTCGGCGCCCGCCCTCAGGCTCTGGGACGGCACGTCCGCGCCCTCGGTCCAGTCGGCCAGAACCTCGGCCATCCGCTGGGCGTCGCCGCCCGCCAGCGCCTGGACGAAGCCGATCAGTTCCGCCCGGCGGCGCGGCGTGACTACGCCCACCATGCCGAAGTCCAGCAGGCCCACCCGATCCCCCGACATGGCCCGGAGATTGCCGGGGTGAGGATCGGCGTGGAACCGGCCATTGACCAGAACCATGTCCAGCACCGCGTCCGCGCCGATGCGGGCCAGACGGTGAGGATCGACGCCCCCCGCCCGCAGCCGCTCGGCGTCAATCGGCGCGATGCCGTCCAGATAGTCCTGAACCAGCACCCCGTCGGTGGTGTAGTCCCAATAGACGGCCGGGATGACCACGTCGGGATTGGCGGCGAAGTCGGCGGCGAACCGGTCCGTGTTGCGCCCCTCCTTGGTGAAATCAAGCTCGTCCAGCATGGCCTCGGACAACTGGGCGACCAGGGCGCGGGGGCGGTAGCGGGCGATTTCGCCGCTGGCCTGTTCCGCCTTTCGCGCCAGTTCGGCGATCAGGCGCAGATCGGCCTCGACGCGCGGCCGCACGCCGGGACGGCGAATCTTGACCACCACCTCGGTCCCGTCATGCAGGGCGGCGCGGTGGACCTGGGCGATGGAGGCGGCAGCCAGGGGCGCAACGTCGAAACGGGCGAACACCTGTTCCGGCGGACCGCCCAAAGCGGCCTCCACATCCGGGCGCAGGATGTCGAAATCCAAGGTGGCGCCGCCGCTTTGCAGCCGTTCGAACTCTTCGATCCAATCGGGGGGCAACAGGTCGGAGCGGGTCGACAGAATCTGGCCCAGCTTGATGAAGGTCGGGCCCAACGCCTGGAGCGCCAGACGGGTGCGCCGCGACAAAGGCTCCGCGCCCGCGTCCTCGACCCCGCCCGCGTCGCGATCCAGACCCAGCCGGGCCAGAACCGCGCCCAGGCCAAAACGGGCCGCGATGCCCGAGATTTCCGTCAGACGTTTTCGATCGCGCGCAGCAACAGCCAAGGTTGTGAACATGGCCAGACAAACGCCGGGTGAAGGGCGACGTTCCATCCCGCCTCAAGCCGCCGTCAGGGATTGGTTCACCCCCCTAAACCGCGATATGCACGCGCCATGATCCGTCTGCATGTTCAGGGCGCCCTGGCGCCCGCCGCCCCCGTCGCGCCCACGCTGGACCAGTCCCGCTATCTGACCCAGGTCATGCGGCTGAAGGCCGGGGACGAGCTGTTGGTCTTCAACGGCCGCGACGGCGAATGGCGCGCCTCGGTCGCCGAGGTGCTGAAGAAGGGCGTCATCCTGCGCGCCGAGGAACAGGTGCGGGCCCAGACCTATGGCCCTGATCTGGAGCTGATCGTCGCCGTGGTGAAGAAGACACGCGTCGAGACTATCGTGGAAAAGGCCGCCGAGTTGGGCGTGCGGCGCGTCCGGCTGGTCCTGACCCAACGCACCAACGCGGACCGCATCCGTCTGGACCGGCTGGACGCCATCGCCGAGGAAGCCGCCGAACAGACCGGGCGTCTGGATGTTCCCGCCGTCGATGATCCGGTCAGGCTGGATGCTGTGCTGAACGGCTGGGAGGACGGGCGCCGCCTGATGTTCTGTGACGAAACCGGCGGCGCGCCTGCGGTATCGGCCCTGCGGAATGCAGGCGAAGGGCCGTGGTCGATCCTGATCGGGCCAGAGGGCGGGTTCTCGCCGGAAGAGGGCGAACGCCTGCGGTCCCTGCCCTTCACCACCGCCGTTTCTCTGGGCCCGCGCATCCTGCGCGCCGACACCGCCGCCATCGCCGCCATGACTCTGTGGCAGGCCGCGGTCGGCGATTGGGAACGATAAGTGTAACGGATACTCTTGAGCCGCGCCGCAATCTTGCCCATCTAGCCGCGACAGACGGTCGCGTACGGCGCGCCGCAGGGGACTGACGCATGACCGAGAACGCGCCGCTGAGCCGCAACGCCCTGATCGAGGCCATGTCCAAGGGCGCCAAGCCCAAGGATCAATGGCGCATCGGCGCCGAGCACGAAAAGTTCGGCTTCGACAAGATCACCCTGGCGCGCCCGGCCTATGAGGGCGAGGGCGGCATCAAGGCCATGCTGGAGGGGCTTCGGCGGTTCGGCTGGTCGCGGGTCGAGGAGAACGGCGTCCTGATCGGCCTGGAACGCAAGAACGCCGAAGGCTTCACCGCGTCCGTCAGCCTGGAGCCGGGCGGCCAGCTGGAGCTGTCGGGCGCCCCGCTGCTGACCATCCACGACATCTGCAACGAGACCGGCCAGCATCTGATGGAGGTCAAGCAGGTGGCCGACCAGATCGGCGTCGGCTTCCTGGGCGCCGGTTTCGACCCCCTGTGGACCCGCGAACAGGTGCCGGTCATGCCCAAGGGCCGCTATGACATCATGCGCGCCTATATGCCCAAGGTCGGGACCCTGGGCCTGGACATGATGCTGCGCACCTGCACCATCCAGGCGAACCTGGACTTCGATTCCGAGGCCGACATGGTGCTGAAGTTCCGCACCTCCCTGGCGCTGCAGCCCATCGCCACGGCCCTGTTCGCCTGTTCGCCCTTCACCGAGGGCCGCCCCAACGGCTTCCTGTCGGCCCGCGCCAATGTGTGGACCGACACCGACGCCGACCGCACCGGGATGCTGGGCTTTGTTTACGAGGACGGTTTCGGCTTCGAGCGCTATGCCGACTATGCGCTGGACACGCCGATGTATTTCGCCAAACGCGACGGCCATTACGTCGACGCCTCGGGCCAGTCGTTCCGCGATTTCCAGGCCGGCAAACTGCCTGCCTTGCCCGGTCAGTTCCCCACGATCAAGGACTGGAACGACCATCTGACCACCCTCTTCCCCGAGGTGCGGCTGAAAGCCTATCTGGAAATGCGCGGCGCCGACGGCGGGCCGTGGAGCCGCATCTGCGCCCTGCCCGCCCTGTGGGCAGGGGTTCTGTACGACGCGCCTTCGCTGGCCGCCGCCTGGGACCTGGTCAAGGACTGGGACATCGCCGATCACGAGCGCCTGCGCCGCGACGTGACGCGCCTGGGCCTGAAGGCCGAGGTCGCGGGCCGCAGCGTGCGCGACATCGCCGTCGATCTGGTCGCCATCGCCAAACAGGGGCTGAAGAACCGCGCCAAATTCTCGGGCGGCATGGTGGACGAGCGCGGCTATCTGTCGGAACTGGAAGACATCGCCGACAGCGGGATCACCCCGGCCGAACGCCTGCTGGACCTGTATCACGGCGCCTGGCAGGGTGACGTCAAACGCATCTACGCCGACTTCGCCTATTAGGGCGTGGTGTAGTCCGAACAGTCGGGCAGTTTGCGATCCGGGCGGTATTCGCCGGCAGCGGCGTCAAACGTGAACCGGCGCGTGAAACTGCATTTCGGATCGCGCGCGGTGACCAGGTCGGCGGGCTTCAGCGGCGGCTTCTCCAGCGAGTCCTCGGATCGCGAGGCGCCGCGCGGATAGGCAGTCGCGGTGGTCGCATAGGTCAGCACGGGCAGGGCCTCGCCCGCCGCCTCGACGGTCAGCACGCCCTCGAAGTTGTACTCGTCGTGGCAGGCGCCCGCCCTCTGCGCCATGTCCTCCTCGCCGAAACAGGCCCGGATCGTCAGCGAAGCCTGGAGCGGCACGGACAGGACCGGCGTCGACGCCGCATCGCCATGGGCATCCAGCCGATAAAGCCGCAACGCCGTCGCCTGGCCGCCGCCGCCCGAATACATGCTTTGGGTCTCCACCCGCACCCCGGCCAGGGCGCCGCCGTCGGGCAGGCGGATCAGGCCGAGCCACGGCTGAAAGCTCTCGACCGCGCTGTTCTCGGGCTTGGCTATGGCGGTCGCCTCGTCGGCCCGGCGCAGGACGGGTCGCACCACCGGCTCGCCATCCTGCACACCCCCCGCCAAGGCCACGCACCAGGCCCCGTCGCCGGTGCAGGCGCGATCCTCGACGCGCGTCAGGGTCTGCAAGCCGCCCCTGTCGGACTGAAGCGCGGCGATCAAAAGAAGGGCGGCGATCATGCCGTCATCCTATCCAAGCCGGATCGCGACGCCAGCCTATATCGCCAGACCAAACTTGACAAGGATTGCCAAAGCGCCAACTCCTGTCGTCAGGAGGCCGACCATGGCGACAATGAACATCTCCCTGCCCGATCCGATGAAGGCCTGGGTCGAGGAACAGGCCAGATCCGGCCGCTACGCCAACACGTCCGACGTGGTGCGCGACCTGATCCGCCGCGAACAGATCAAGGCCGAGAAGATCGCGCATATGCAAAGGCTGATCGACGAGGGCCGGGCAAGCGGGATCAGCGACATGACCATGGCCGACATTCGCGCCGAAGCTCTTTCTCGCATAACCGCGCGGCGTAAGGCGGGATGAGCGGCTATCGGCTCTCGAAGGAGGCGAGCGAGGATCTCGTCGCCATCTATATTCAGGGCCACGACCAATTCGGTCCGCGACAGGCCGACCGATATCAGGACGATCTGGACGCTCTGTTTCGTCGCCTTGCCGCGACGCCGACCATTGCGCGGTTGCGTTTGGAGTATGCCCCGCCGGTTCGGGTGTTTGTCTTCAAAGCCCACGTGATCATCTATGATCAGGAACCGGACGGCGTCCTCATCCAGCGGGTTCGGCACGGACACGAAGATTGGCAGGGCGACCCTTACGGATCCAGCGACGAAGGCGACCACCCATGACCCATCCCATCCATGTCGGCATCGGCGGCTGGACGTTCGAGCCGTGGCGCGGAGTCTTCTATCCCGAGGGGTTGGTGCAGAAGCGCGAGCTGGAATATGCGGCGTCGAAACTGACCTCGATCGAGATCAACGGCACCTATTATTCGACGTTCAAGCCCGACAGCTGGAGGAAGTGGCGCGACGAGACGCCCGCCGGTTTCGTCTTCTCGGTCAAGGCCAGCCGCTACTGCACCAATCGCAAGGTGCTGTCCGACGGGGCCGAGAGCTTCGACCGTTTTCTGTCGCAGGGCCTGAGCGGGCTGGGCGACAAGCTGGGGCCGATCAACTGGCAGTTCATGACATGTCTTACTATTGTTCAACCCTATCCCCTGCGATCCCGCGATCTCCACAGGCATGAGAACAAATGTGGAACATAGGCTTGAGGGAATCGGTTATGGCCGAGCGATGGGCTTCAATCCCCGATATCGATTATGGACCCGCGAGAACTGGATGGGTCACGCTCCGACGATCCACGACATGGCTCGCCGGGGCTGGAGCCTGACACTTCATTGTAGCCGATGCCGCTTCGCCACCCGCGCCGACCCTGAAAAGATCATCCGGGTCAAAGGCCGGGAATTCAGTCCGTGGGGGAAGTCGGCGAAATGCCCGGCGCTTCATTGTGGCGGTCGAATGAGGCTTCGCGCTTATGCGCCCGGCCCCAACGAGACCATCGATATCTAGGCCAGTTCGAAGTGTGGCCGGTCAGGCGTGGACCAATCGGCCCCGGCGGTGATCCGAACACCTTCCATGAGAGCGGCGCGCTTCATGGCGTCCACGATCTTGGCGAACTTGGTGAGGTCGTTCCAATCCACCGGATAGGGACACAGATCGACCGCGTGGCCGTAGCCAGACGCTTGGATGAAGTGGTTCGACTTGAGGGTCCACGACACTTTCTTCCCCGGCGCCGTGCGACCTTGAGCGTAAAGCTGGCGCTGGCGCTCCGGGGTGCGGACGCCTTCGGTCACTAGGAAGTCTTGGGTGGTGATCGAGATCGCGCGTTTGACGACGCGGACCATGTTGGGGTGGACACCCTTGAGAGCGTCCAGAGAGCGTTGGGATAGGCTGGCCATCCCATATTTAGGAAAGTCAGGCGCGGACCATCGGGGAAGAGCTTTCGTCACACTCACGTCCGATGGCCCGACTGGATCGGTGCAACGATCCGCCGCCAATATTTATTCTGAGCCAAAACGGTCGGGAGCGACCCGGCTCAGACCTGACGCGAGCGAGGCTCCCGATACAGTCGCGTCAGTGTTCGTTCGCCTCGGTCGGCCATTGGCAATGGGGAGCCTCGGCGACGATCTGGCGATCTTTGATCCCGGTCATCAGCCGGTGTTGGCGATGCTGTTCAGCCGTCAGGTCGGCCGATCCGGGCGGGAGTTTCCCGGCCGCTTCCTCCACGCGCAACGAGGCGACCAGCGCAGCATTGGCCGCGTCCAATCCAGCCTGAGCGTTCAGGTTATCTTGGTGTGAAGCGATCAGGCGGTCGGTCTTGGCGATAGCCGCCGCGACCATCACGGGATCAGCCATGTCCATGGTTTCGTAGGTCATCGCCGCAACCTCGGCCAGACATTGAGCCGTGTGTTGGTAGGGGCGTTCTTGTGGCGCTCCGGCCAAGGCCAGCGCCGTCAGGATGATGATCATTTCGATTGTCCCTTCACCGGCGTCGCCGCTCGCGGCTTAGCCTTGCGCTTCTTCCAAGCTTCCTTGGCGATCATCGACCGACGCTCGCTCTCCCGCCGCTGAACTTCGTCAGACATGGCCTTCATGATATCTTCGACGGTTGTCCGTTCGCACATGGTCAGTCCCCGATGATCAGGCCGCGTGTCGTCGTCCCGGCGTTGGCCGACGTGCGGAAGTGTGTGTGGTCCAGACCATGGCGATCAGCCGCCTCGATCAGGGTGTTGCGGGTCCGGGCCGAGGGCCGGAGGTAGAGGTAGCGACACACGCCCCTCCACGACCGGCTCTTGGCGATGGCGATGGCCAGCCGGTCGGCGGGGATGATTTGCCTCATGCGCCGCGCTCCGAGACCAACAAGTCGCGGACGATGTTGCGAGCGAGCGCCGTGGCCAGTTTGCCCCGAAGTTCCGCGTTCTCCAGTTGGACCCGTTGGTAGTCGGTGATCAGCCAATCAAGGTGATCATCGATCTCAACCTGAAGCTTGGTGACCTCTTCCAAGAGTTTCATCACGCGACCTCCGACAGAGGGTGGCCGACGACCGCTCGCAAGAGCTTGGCTTCGTCCAACGGTTTGGAGAGGATCGCTTCCGGCATGGCCGAGACCATCCGGCCAAGGCTGACCTGATCCCTGTAGGCGGATTGGAAGATGATCCGGGTCTTGGGATTGTCGCGGGTCATGGCCAGAGCCGCGTCCACACCATCCCGGCGACCTTTGCCGAGGTTGTAGTCGCAGATCGCCAGATCATGGGGATCGACCCGGTTGATCGCTTCGGCGCCCTCGGCGGTCTCGGCGGTCGTGACACGGTGGCCAGCCTCTTCGAGGATCATGGTCATGGCCATGCTGATCAGGGGTTCGTCTTCGAGGATCAGGACGCGCATCATTCGTCCCCTTTCAGAATTTGGCGGTGGTGAACGCGGACGATGGAATGGATTTTGTCCAAGCCATCGAGGCTCCAGTCCGACATGAGGACGGCGAGAATGTCCGCGATGGTCTTGTCGCCAATGGCGACCCGCCGGTCATATTTTTCGAGAAGCGCGGTGATGGCCTGAACGCTCATGCCTTCCTCGCCTTCTTGGCGGGTTTCGCTTCGAGTTCAGCCACACGCCGTTCGGCTTTGATGGCGCGGGTGGTCAGTTGTTCAACGCGGGCTTCGAGAGCCTTGATGCGGTTGAGGTAGTCGAGGGTTTCGTTGGTCATGGTTGAAAGGTCTCCTTCATTCAGATGTTCAGTTCATCGCGTCTCCAATGTCCGTTTCCGATGGACTTATAATCTTCGAAAACATGAAGGATTACAAGCCCTCGGCCGGTAAGCCGGATGCGAGCGCTTTCGAAATACTCACGGATCGCAGCCTGAATCCTCACTAATACCCACCTGAGCGTCAGGCGAGCGTCTGTGTCCTCGCGAAATACAGTTCGACGCGGTTATTCAGGAATCCGACGAAAATAAATTGTCTAGTTGGAGGTTGATCAGGTCAGGTGGCGAGCGGGATCGGGCGACGCTCATTTCTGTCTTGAATATTTGCCCGCTGAATATTCAGGCTGCGAGGACGGTCGGCCAGCGGTCGGCCATGATTTTAAGCGATTTCGGATCACGCTCGATCAAGACGGCTTTTCGGCCGTGGGCGAGCGCCGCCGCTCCGGTCGTGCCAGAGCCAGCGAACGGGTCCATGACCGTATCGCCCGCGTTGGAACACGCCAGAACGATCCGCTCGATCATGGCTTGAGGATAGGGACAGGCGTGACCGCGTTTGGCTTCGCCTTGGAGCGGAGCGTAGCTCCAGACGTCAGAGGGATTGGCGCCAAGGGGATGATTTCGTGGATCGTCCTGTCGCGTCGTCTGGCGAACTTGGTCGAGGTTGAAGGTGTAGCTCTTCGGGTTTTTCACAAGCCACACCCACCGTTCAGAACGGGTGGAGAACCGCGACAGCGTGGCGACGTGGCGTTGACGGTCCCAAATCACCTCTTGGATCATGGTCAAGCCACAGTCGCGGAACACCGGCCAAAGGTAGTATGTCAGAGGGATGCGCGAGCGTTCAGACGCTTTGTGGTGGCCGATGTTGATCCACATCGCGCCATCGTCCGCCAGCGTTTTCGCGGCGGCTTCGATATAGGCGCGGGTGAAATCAACGTAGGCGTCCACGCTCTCGAAGGTGTCGCCGTATTCCATGCCGATGTTCAGGTAAGGCGGCGACGTGATCATGAGCTTGACCGAGCCAGCGACCATCGCCGCCATCTGGTCAAGACAGTGACCGGCCATGATTTCAGCAGAAGCGACGCGATGGGAAGTCTCCATCCTATAGTTAGCCAGCGAGAAATCGGCGAGGCTGACGATGTTGCTCAAGTGATGCTCCGTTGTTGCCGTGACCTCTTTGGCCACAGTCAAATCATGAGGCCGATCCCCGATCTGTCACCCATTTCTGGCTGGATTTATTTCACCGGATTCTGGTTGCCAGACCGGGAAAGTGTGAGAGGTCAGCGCTTCTCGACGTCTCGGATGATCTCGCGCTGGCGCTCCCCGGCGCCCAGACGACCAGCGCGTTCGCAACGCCACGCGGCGAAACCAGCGAGATCATAGCTGGACGCTTCCGCCTCGGTGCCATTGACGATGTAGTCGGCTTTGCGAGGCCACTGGCAAATGTTCGGATCGAAAAACGACGGATCGATCTGGACCGCCACATAGACGGTCTCGGTGACCGTCCGCGTAGTTCCACAAGCGCCAAGGCCGAGCGCGGTCAGGATCAAGGTCAGGGTGATGATGGGCTTCATCATCTAGTTAGCCTCGGCGTCCAGCATCGCTTCGATGGCGTCGATGGTCGCGACTTTCACCGGACTGATCGCCGGGTTCGGAAGCTCCCCGGATGCAATGTCGCGCTGGATCACCGCGTCAGCGGCTGCGGTCTCGCGATAGATGATGGTCCGTTCGGTGGCGTAGCCTTGAGCCGCCCGGCTGTTCTTGGACGCTTGTTCACGCTCGAAGCGAAGGTTGCCCTCGGCTTGTTCGACGGCTTCCTCAAGCTGGTCGATCTTCGGCTGATACTCGGCCACGACGTTGGCGCGGATCGTCTGTTCATGGCTCTTCAGCCAGAACATGCCGCCGCCGATGATCACAAGGATCGCAGCGCCAGCGAGGACGTAACGGTTGGTCAGAAGGCCGATCACTTCGAAGCCTCCGGGGGATGGTTCTGGACCGGCGCCGGGACGTGTTGCTGGATCACGGCCGGGACCGTCAGTTGAGCTTGTGGGTTGGACGATTGGCCGGGTTTGATCAGGACCATCCCGAGGACCGCTCCCATCACCGCCACCACGATCAGCCAGACTAGCTTGGTGATGTGGCCGTTGATTTTCTCGACGTCTTTCTCAAGACCGGCCGAGCGAGTTTCGGCCGTTGCCGCGACCGCGATCAGCTTCTGGTCGTAGTTTGCTTTTTCGTGGCGAGTGCGGTCAGCCGCCGCCTTCTCAACTTCGTCCACCTTCTTTTCGATCATGGTGATCCGGGTGTCGTTGAGCGTGATCAGCGCGTCGAGTTTTGTCTCAACGCGAACCAGACGTTCGGAGGTGTCGTCCATTACAGGTCTTTCACCGAGACCTTGGCCGAGCGGTTGAAGCGACGGCCGTCCACCAGCGTCACTTCGCAAGCCAGCGTGTAGGTCTTGCCGACCGTCCCGCCTTCAAGATCGGCCACGACCGAGTGAGGACCGACCAGCGTTCCGGTCATTTCGAGCGAACCGTCGCCGTCCACGATCTCGACGGTGGCCGTCTCGATGACGGCGACATCACCGTTGGCTTGGTCGGTCAAAAAGTCCGTCCAGTCGAAGAGGTAGTCAGAAAGATCGCGTGGATCGCGGGTCGGGAATTTTTCAGCCATCGGTCACTCCGGCGCGACCGTGATCACGCGCAATTCGTTTCCGATATTTAGGCTGCGAGGCTCATTCGGCGGCGCAACGACACGCTGTTCACCGGCGATCAGGACCGTCCGCTGACCGTGGGTCGGAAGCGTCAGAGCGCGACCCTTCGCGGACGGCGATCCGAGCATCACCGCGCCTTGGGCGTAGATGGTCGAGAGGTCGATGAAGATCGAGCCATCGACCGCCACACCGCCGAGCGAGACCATCCCCGAACCGTGGACCAGACCCGGCTCCAACGATCCGGTGACGGCCGGAGCCGTGAGCGAGATCGCCCCTTCACCGGCGACGCCATGATCAGCCAGACCATTGGTTGAGACCGTCAGGGAGACGATGCCTCCAGCGGCGATGGAGTGGACCAGATCGCCCATGACACGCATGGCCAGCGGGATCGCGGCGCTGGATGCCGTTCCACGCTTCGCCAGAGCGTTGACGCCCGGCGACACAAGGTCGGCGTTGCCTTGACCCGTGGCGCCCGCTGCGGCCCCTCCAGACGCGCTTGGAGCGGTCAGGGTGACAATCCCGTGGACGGACGTCCCATGGCCGCCCAGAGCGTCCACAGACGGCCCCTTGAGCGTTACGCGGGCGAACCCGCCTTGGCTCATGACACCGGCCACCTTGGACGCTCCAAGGACGATCTGGCCGACGCCTTGAGGTTGGAGTGATCCAGAAGCGGTGACGGACGGTTGAGCCAGAGGAATGGCCAACGACGCGGCCACACCATGGACCGACGATCCATCGACGGTCGGAGCGAACCTGATCGCGGAATAGGCGCCTGTGATTTGCGATCCTTGGGCGTCAGCCTTGGGAGCGGAGATCGAGATCGCACCGTCGCCAGCGACGCCATGGTCAGCATCGACCACAACGGCCGGAGCCGGGAGCGATGCGGCCGAGGATGCGGCGATGGAATGTTGAGCGTCAGCCGCCGCGATTGGAACGGTCAGGAAGACCGAACCAGATGCGTCCACACCGTGGCCAGCCTGACCGTCCGTCGAAGGGTTCGACATGACGATGGCGGCTGACGCTCCAGTCGCATGGGAGACCGTCCCCGAAGCGGCCGGAGCCGTCAGGGTGATCGTGGAAGAAGAGAGCGCGCCACGGTTGGCGTAGGCGATGGCGGACGGCGATCCGAGCGTCACCAGACCTTGGGCGCCCACCTTGTGTTGACCGTCAGCCGAGGCGACCGGAGCCGTCAGGTTCACGACGCCAGAGCCGACGCGAGTATAGGAGCCGGTCGCCGACGTTGCCGGAGACGGAAGCGAGATCGCGGACGATCCTTCGACGCCATGCGCCGATGACGCACTAACCGCCGGTGACGTCAGGGTGACGACGCCGGAGCCGACGCGAGTGTGAGAACCAGAACCTTGGACAGATGGCGAGCCGAGTTGGATCGCACCGCTGAACGACGGGCCGTGGAAAGATTGGAGTTCAGCCTTCGGAGCCGTCAGGGACACGGTGGCGAGGGCTTGAATGTTCTGGCCAGCCGAAGCGGAGGTGGACGGCCCTTTAAGCGAGACCACACCGATGGCCCAGAGACCACCCGGTGCGGTGTAGTGGACCCGCATCCGAAGTTGATCGATTGCCGCGTCCATCGACGCGGCGGTGCCTTGAAGGCCGTAGTCGAACCCGAAGTTCGGGTTCTTGATCAGTTCAGGCGTGAGCGCGACGCCCCACATGTCGGCCGCCCCGCCATAAGGGGCGGTCGTGAAAGAGTTCGTCCATTCAACGTCGGTCGAATTGTTGGTCCCGATCTGGTCGCCCAAACCTCCGGTGTCGTTGAGAGACAGGCGGGCGTGGCGCGCGTTTGGAACACCAGAGCCGAACGAACGGCGACGGACGATCTCGACCTCAACACCGGTGATGGTTGCCCCGGCCGGAATGTCGGAAGTCGAAAAGCCGAAATTATTGGATCGCAGAACGTGCGTGATCGCGGTCGAGTTGATGCCGGTCGCGCGCACAATCGTCCCATCCACCGAAGCGAGGTTTGCGGGCGTCAATGGCGTCCACGAACGATTGCCATCCACTAGGGACTGGAGCGAGCCGGGTGTTTTCCAACCTGTGACGCCGGTGACGCCCGCGCCCGATGGGGGATTGGTGAAATTGGACAACCCGGAGGGCAGAGGCGAACGAAGCGACACTCCAGCGACTGCGTTGATCGGAACCACAGACACGACCGTCGCGGCCACCTTGCGAGCGAGCGAGATCGTCCCCGCCCCTTGGCGAGCCGGTTGGGTGAAAGTCGAAGTGGATTGGACGCGAGGCGAACCGAGCGAGACGGTTCCAGAACCGTTGGGCGGGTCGGCTTCATACCAAGAGAACCGAGCCTGACCGCGCGAAGTCAGTCGATCCCCGAACGTCAGTTGTTCGCCCGCACCACCGCCCGGTTCGCCGGGAACGCCATACTGGTCATAGTCAGAGCCGCCACCGCCTCCATCGACGTGGCTTTCTGCGAACCGACCCAATGGTCCGCCTTGATCAGGGTAGAGCGCGCCAACGCCTGCTTGGGGTGACGATCCACCAGCTTCGTAAGTGCTCCCCCCTAGCGTCGGATATGATCCGTTCTCACCGTTGCCATAGGGTGAAGCGGAAGCCCCGCCACCCTGACTGACGCCGGAGCCGCCGGAGAAACGAACCTCACCAAAACCAGCGGCGGCTTGACCGCCTGTTACGACGTTGGCGCCTTTGGCGAGGATAGTGGTCTGGCTTTCGACCCAACTGTCTTGGCCGACGATGTTGGGATAGTTGCCATTCTGGAGACCACCGAACTGGCGCTCCGCGACATAGTAGGCAACCGGGACGCCCGCCGTGACCGGGAACCATCCAGCGGAATAAGCCCCACCGCCACCGCGCGCGGTGCGTGACACGCCACCACCACCCCACACTTCGCCGTAGACCCAACCGGTGAAAGTCGGCGTCCACGTTCCAGCACCGGTCGCGGTGACGACCAACGATTTGTTCGACGCTCGCGGCGTAAACGTGACTTCAAGCTCAACGCTATCGAGCCGGGCGGTGTCGTCGTTGGTTGTCGGCGTTCCGGTTCTTTGCGGAGCCGACGCGAAAACTACGCGCTCCAGATTGGCGCGGGTGACATTCGAAAGCGGAATGTTAGTCGTTCCGACAAATGCGCCGGTGACCAAATAGGAGCCGAGTTGCGTCCGCGATCCGAGTTCTGAGCCGGGGATGAACGGCCCAAGGACAGCGGACGAACGGACCTCCATAGCGAACGTGCCGTAGCTCTCGCCAAGGGTGACGCGCATGACGGCGCCGGTAATGGTCGCATCTACCGGGATGGACGATAGGTCGAACTGAGCGAAAACCTGATTGACCTCATGGCGCCCCCCGCCGAGGTATTGGCCGACCCAAGGATATTGGTTCTCGAAGACCTCAGTGCCGGTCCCCTCGCGAGCGACGGAATAAATCGTGGAGGCCGAGCAAACGAAGAGGACGGGATTGGGAAGGAATGCGGTCGTAGCCATCCCATATTTACCCCAGAACAACGAAAGCCGCCCCGGAGGGCGGCTCTCAAAGCTTGGTCAGTCGAACGCGGCTTAGGCCGAGTAGGCGACTTCCGAGATCGTCAGGCTGGTGATCTGAACCGGACCACCCGACACGATGGCCGTGGTGTTCATGATAACCGAAGCCGAGGCCGTGCCAACGTCCACGTCCATGATCGCCGTCCCGCCGGAAGTGGCGATGCGAGCGTAGCCAGCGGTCCCCGAAGCGACGGCGTTTGCTTGCGTAATAGCGGCTGCGGTGATGACGCCAGCGGCTGCGGTGCCGAAGCCACCCGAACCACAAGTCAGGGTCGCCAGAAGCGTCCCGGTGACAGCCGAGTCAGGACCAGCCGGTTGGGCGCCGGTGTAGATTTTGATCGTCGCGTTGGCGCCGATTGCGGAGTTCAGAGCGGTTGCGCGAGCTTGTTTCTGCGCGGCCGAGAGGTTGGAGTAGGCCATAGGGGAAAATCCTTTGAGCGAGGTGTTCCCCTATTTATTTGGACCCGACGTTTTGCCGGGTTTAGCCCAAGAACGCCGCCTCAAACTCGGCCGCGACGTCCGCCTGATCGTCCGCAAAGACGACATGGAACGGGACGTGGAGCGAGCCTTGGTAGAACGACGGGTTGAAGCCGTAGTCCTGCGGGATATCGACCAGAATCTCCGGGCGGATCAGCGGACTTTCGACCCACGCTTCCAGATCGCGTTTCTCGAAGTCAGGATGATCGAGGCGCGTGTTGATGTGGCGGACGTAGCGGCCTTCGGGGGCGCTTTCAGGGAAGCGCGCGTCGATCCAGTCAGCGATCTCGCCGTAGCTGGCGATGTAGGTTTCGGGGAGTGTGTGGACGATCAAAGTAGTTCTCCAAATGAGGGTTCGGAGTATTTAGGCTGATCGCCGGATCGCCCGGTCGGAGGGGACGATGGATTGGAACGCGGTCTTTGAGTGGATTGGCAAGGCGACGTTCTTCGCCACGCCTATCGGGCTGGCCATCCTCTGGTTCGGGAAGACCTACATCGACAAATGGCTGACCCGCCGTTTTCAAGGCCAGTTGGACAACCTCAAACACGTCCAAGCCCAAGAGATCGAACGGCTTCGGGCGAAGATCGCCGGTATGCTGGATCGAGCGACGAAGCTCCACCAGCATGAATTCGAAGTCCTCCCGCTCGTTTGGGACAAGCTGACAACGATGATGGGGAGCGCGGTCGCAGTCGTCTCGCCGTTCCAGAGCTACGCGGGCGTCGGCCGCATGTCTCCCGATGAACTTGAAATCGTCCTTGGTGAAGTCAGTTTCGCCGATCACGAAAAGGACGAACTTCGACGGCTGGAGAGGCGCCCTCGCGAAACGCTCTACATGAACCTGTGCGACCGGGACCGTCTTCGGATCGCGTTCAAAGACCGCGCCAATTTCCACAACACGATCATCCAACGCGGGATATTCATCGAGCCGCCCTTGAGGGCAAAACTAATGGAACTGAGCCTTCTGATCGCGGACGCTCTCCATAATCAGCAAGAGTTCAACGATCCTGAGAGCGACCGTCCAAAGGCCGTTGCCCGTAGCGAGAACGCTGACAAGGTTCGGGTTACCGGCAAGGGCATGGTGGACGCCATCGAAGTGATGATCAGCGACCGTCTCTGGAACGCCTCGAAGCTGGACGCTTAAGCGACCGTTTTAGGCTCCCACCACGTTTCGTCGTCTGGCCTCGGATCATCGATCGATGGCAACGATGCGATCCATTCCACGACAGCTTCGGAGAACTGGACGTCGGCGTTGATCTGGATTCCGAGCGTCGCGGCCAGCATCAACACAGAGTGGCGCGGGGTCGTTTTGCGGACGTTCGGTCCAAGGTTCGTCAGCAAATTCGCTTCGTCGTTCTCGGCGTAGAGACCGTGGACGCCCCCGTAGTTCGGGTGTGCGATCTCGCTCAGTTGGTCGTAACCGTTCCGAACGCCGGGGACGTATTTCTCAAGGTGGCCGATCATCGTCAGCACGTTCGGCGCGACCGGGAACTCCGGGTCGTTTTTCCACCCGACCAGCATTTCGGTCAGACGGTCGCTCAGATCGTTCGGCTTCATGTCGCCCCGTTTCACGATCAGATCACCCAAGCGCCAATGCATGGCCACGGTCTCGATGACGGCGCGGGTCAATAGCGAAGCGGTGGCGAGCCGACCGTCCGCGTAAGCTTGGATAGCGTCAGCGCCGAGTTCCTGAGACCGCCACAACAAGCCGCCACGGGCGACCAAAGCTTTGTAGGGAGCCTTGGACCAGACGCCGATGTCGGTGGCTGCGACTTGGGTCGGGAGGTGCGGCTTCATCTTCGCGAGGTGCGACCGCGCCGTCTCCAAAGCCTCTTCGAACTTTTCCTGAGTGATCGGCATTCGCCGACCGTATCACGGCCAGATGGTCGTTACTCTCCCGAACCACCTTCGACCGGCGCGATCTCGAAGACGCGCTCCAGTTCCGTGGTCCTGTGATCGATGAAGCGGATGACCTCTTCATAGAATGCCGGGAGACCACCGAACCAAGCTTCCGGGCGGCTGTTGATCGCCGCTTTGAGGGCGGTCATCTGCGAACGGACTTCGACGGCGTGGTCTTGTTTGTTCTCTTTCGAGGCGGGGTGAGTGGTTTCAGTCATCCGATATTTAGTCAGGATCAGCTAATCTCGATTGGCCCGCCGCCCCCGCCCGAACTCCACTGGTCGGTGTAGCTACCGTTCACCCCGAAGGTATCGAGCAAACCGCCCGGCGAGGCGTAGACGTTCACCGCCAGATAAACTTCCTGACTGACAGGCGTGTCCCACTGGCTGGCGTTGCGCCCGCCCACACCACCACGGAAGCGGATCGTGTCACCGTTCTGGACCGTCACGCCAGCGTAGGTCGTGACGTTCTCAGTGCCTTCCGGCGAGTAGAGCTTCGTCCCTTGGTTCACACCGTTCTTGTAGAGTTCAACGAACCCCATGGCTGACCCGCTGGCCGAACCCGTCAGGGTGATCGTGGCGGTCTGGCCAGCGCCAAGACCGGCGATGGTGTGGGTGTTCCCGTCTTGCCAGTTCGGCGTCGAAGACGACCCGTTCGTGGACCAGTAGCTGGCGTAAATGTCGTTCCAATCGCGAGGCGCGACGCCCCCGCCGATGTTCCAATCATTGTTGGCGTCCACGGTCAGTTGGTGGACCGAGTTGGCGAACTGCATGTTGCCGTCGAGGCTCCAGACGACCAGCCGGAAGAGACAGGATCGGGCGCCCGAGTTCGAAATCCCGCGAGGGTTCACGGCGATCCGCATCCCGTTCGACACCACGACGTCCAGCTTTCTCAAGCCATCCGAACCGTTGACGTGACCGTTGAATGAGCCTCGGTGATCCCAAGTCGATCCACCCGGCGCCATGGTGAAGACGTCCAAGATCATGGCGTCCATGTTGCCGCTGTAGTCGTAGACCTCGAAGCGAGCCGTGATGTTCTGGCTGATCCCCGTGACGTAGTGTTCGCCATACCAAGAGGTGGACCATGTATAGTCGTTTTCGTTCACCGAACCGCTGATTGCTGGCCAGTTCCCGATGACGTCAGGGGTCACGTCCACGACGTTGTAATTGTTATCGGCGTCCACGGTTGTCGTGACGCGATGGTTCGACAATTGCGTCCAGCCGCTGGAGCCATTGAAGATGACCATCGTGAAGGCGAAATCTCGCCGACCAGAGTTGGTCGATCCGCTGACGGCGTAGTGGATCGAGTCCCCGTTGTTCACGGCGAAATCGACGTAGGGATTTCCGCTCCGAGGATCGATGGAACCTTGGTGGACCCACCCGGCCCCATAGTCCCGGTAAATGTGGACCGCGAAAGCGTCCATGGAACCGGCCGGGTCGTAGGATTGGAAGCGGAGCGTGATCGGCTGGTTGATGCCGGTGATTTGTTGAGCCGGACCATTCCAGATCGTGTTGTCGTTGGTCGCGAAGGTTTGGGTTCCGATGGTGAAGGCGTTCGGAACAACGTCCACCGAATAGGCTTGGGCGACGTGTTCGAACGTCACGTCTGGCGAATACGGGCTGGCCGTCGAGTTCTGGACCAAGCCCGACGTCAACGTGAAGAAGAAGAACTTCGACCGGAAGGCCAACGTGATCCTTTTGGACGCCAAGGGCCTCAAGGCTTGGCTCAAGCGGACCATCGACGCCAACGGCAAGCGCCGGTTCCCGCTCTCGGCCGATTTCCTTGAGCGCCTGATCGAGTTCCAAGCCAACATGGCTCAGAACGAATATCTCGGCCTTCTGTCTGAGAAGAAGGCCGAGTTCGGGACGATCTACTACGACGACCAGATGGTCCATGTTCGGCTGGATGGAGAGGACACGCGGATGGTCCTCTTCCTCGGCGACGACATTCGCGTCCTGCCCCGGTTCTCGAAGACTGACCGCCGTGGAAATGAACACGGCGGGAATGTCATCCTGCAATCGCGGTGCGACATCATCGGTTTCGATGACGAATGGGCGACTGACGACTTCGAGGAAATTGTCGATCTGTAGTAATTGAAGACACTAAAACTAATTACTACAGATCGACATATCGCGATCTGGCGTAATGCGCCTCTGGCGGGTTCAGCGCTACGCGCCTAGCGCCTCTCCCTTCGGTCGATGCGGAGCTAATTGCTCCAGTCGAAGGAAAGAGAACTAGGACTACGCGGGAACGGATGGGCGGCGCGGCGGGACGACATATGATACGGCGGTTCGCGTTGAGAGGGCATGATGACGATAGAAGCTGATTACGCGGCCTTGGAAGCCGATTTCAAAACGCTGACGACGGCGCGTGGCGACGAAGTTCAACCACATGAGGCGCTGGAGATCGCCCGGCGATATCCAAGAGCCGCCGCCCTATCTGGTGCTATCGCGACCTATGTCATCGGCTATCGGGTCAAGCCGGATCAGCCAATCACGGCGAAAGACCCGATGAAGGCGGGTCTAGCTCTAAAATTTTCGAAAGCCGTCCGGTTTGAAAACTGCGACCACCTGACCAGCGCTTACGAACTGGCTTTCACACAGACGGCTTATGAGCGCGAAGCGAAGCTGATCGCGATGGTCCCGTTCCTCAACGCTTCACTCCAAGACCATTTTGATCGTGGTCTTTCACGTCGCGATTTCACCCTGATTTCCGAAGTCGCGGTGTGGAGCGCGAAATTCGTCACGGACAATCTGATCAAGGACGTCGCCGCTATCGGCCGAGCCATGCGCCGTTGAAATATATCACCGCCTGACCCTCTCCCCGGTATGTTGGGGAGGTCGCAGCGATAGCATCAAGCGGCTTTGAAAGTTGATGTGTAACCGCTCTCAAATGTCTAGGAAGGCCCGCTTCGGCGGGCCTTTTTCGTGTCGATAAATACTGGTCATGACGATCAGCATCAAAGCCGCGAAGAGCAAAGGGCGCCGAGGCCAGCAATGGGTCCGCGACCAGCTTCTTCGGCTCTTCCCCCACCTTGAACCGGACGACGTGGTTTCGACCACGATGGGCGACACCGGCGCCGACATCAAACTCTCTCCAGCCGCCCGCAAGGCCATCCCATACGCTTGGGAGGTCAAGAGTTGCGCCAAGGCGACCGTCGCCACTCAATGGGATCAGGCGGCTCGCCACGCGGCAAAATCAGCCACGCCGGTCACACCGATCTTGGTGACGAAGGTGGACCGCCGGAAGGATGCTCTGGTCACCATCGAATGGAGCCATTTCGAAGAGCTTCTTCGGGAGGCTGGCCGATGCTGAAATCAATCAGCCGATGGTTCGCCAAATGGTCCAAGCGTTTCGTGGACGCGGCGACGTGCTTCCTCCGCGATCCCAAGCGAGCCTCTACGACCGCCGGGGTCATGTTCGGCGCGTTGATCGTCGCGCTCTACGTCGTTCAGGTGGTCGCCATGTTCGTCCCGACGACGCCGGTGGCTGCGACCATCCTTCCGCTATTGTCGAACCAGAACCTCGCGATGATCGCGCTGGTCGCGGTGATCGTTGTCACGTCGTTGGGTTTCGACAAGTTGACCATCACCCTCCCGAACGGCGCATCGGGGACTTTGGAGGACACACGCGATCAGGCCGTGGAAGCCCTTGAGAAGGCGTCAGACAAGCTTGGTGACCTCGCGGACGCCGTAGCACCCAACAACCCTTCCTGACGCTCCAGCGGGCGTTCTACGCGGCTCAGATCATCGTCACTTTCGCCCACGTCGAGGTCATTTCCAGTTCCTTGCGGGTGACTGGTCGTTTGTCTGACACGTCGAGTTCGACATAGACTTCATCGTTGATCAGCCAGCCCTTGCCGTTCGACAGAACGTAGAGGCCACCGTCTATCGGCATGATCGTATCGTAGAGCGCGAGAAGCATGGCGTTGGCCTTGGCGCGCTTGCGGTAGAGGTCATCGGTCTCGTCGTCGCCGAGGCTATCCAACCACTTCGCCGCCTCTTCGATTGCATCCACACCGACCATCCGGGTCTGGTGTTTGAGCGTGGCCCGAAGCTCTTCGATTTCCTTGTCTATTTTCGACGCCTCGGCTTGGCGAAGGCTCAACCGCGCTCTGGTCGAACTGACGTCTTCCCCCGGTTCCCGGTTCTCGATGGTGTCATTGAGGTTGTCGATCTTCATCTGGATCGAATGTCTGGCCGCGAGCTTGTTCGTCAGGTCCGTTTGGTCGGGGAGGGGTTGGGCCTCTTCCATCCGCGCCACCATGAGGAAGGCGGTCAGCCGCTCTTCGACGTCGGCGCAAAGGTAGGTCTGGCGGTTGTCGCAGTTCTGTTTGCGATTGGCCTGATAGCAGCGGAAGGCCCTGACCCTCTTCGAGTTCGGGTGATTGCCGACGACCAACGTCCCGCCGCATTCCTCACATTTCCCCATTCCCATGATCAGGTTCGGGAAGGTCTTCCCCTTTCGACCGGCGCCGCCACCACGCTTGTTCCGCATGGCGATCATGGCCTGAGCCTTGTCGAAGGTCTCTTCGTCAATGAACGCCGGATAGTAGTTCGGGATCGGATCACCGTCAGGCTGGCGAAGCATCCGTTGATGCGCCCGCTGGCTGGTCAGGGTCGGTTGATAGAACCCCATCACCGAAGGCGACCGGAGGATGGTCAGGACGTAGCCTTGGTGCCAGCCGTCCGAGCCTTTGACGAAGGGTTCGACCTTGTTGGCGTTCAGCCGTTGGGCGATGGCGGTGATCCCCAAGCCGTCCAGACATTCGGCGAAAATGCCCCGGATCACTTCGGCTTTGTCGTGGTCCAGATCGAACCGCTTGGTCGTCGGGTTGTAGATGGTCCACGCCGGTCCACGCTTCGACAGAACCTCGCCGGTCTCGCGCGCCCGCTTTTTCTTTTCAGACCATGCGACGGCGACTTTGCGCTGACGCTCTTTGTTTTCGCGGTGCGCGTTCGACATCGTGAACAAGGCCCGCATCAGATCGATGGCCTCGCTCTTGGCGTGGTATTCCTCGCCATCGACCAGCGTGACGACCCGGACGTTCCTCCGGGTGATCGACGTCAGAAGATACAGGGCCTCGGTCTCGGCCTCACGGGTCAGGCGCGAGAATTCATCGATCAGAATGTAATCGTTCGGCCGGATGGTCCCGGCTTCGATCATCCCCAAGAGGACGCCTAGTTTGCCGGTGTCGCGGTGATCGCCACGAAATGCCGACACGCCTTCGTCTCGGAAGGTTGGGTCGAAGTCCACGTCGGGATGATTAGCTGACCATTCCAGCGCCGCCGCCAACTGACGCCGGAGACCATCGCCCTTGAGTTGGGCGCGCGAACTGATTCGGCTGTAGGCGTAAGCCTTGGGTTTCGTGGACATAATCGCTCATATCATGGGTGAAACAATAGTCACCCACGTTATGGGCGCCAAGAAGTTCGATCCCGAGGATTTCGAGGGGTTCCTGAAGCTGTTGCCCAAGGAGAAGGATGGTGTGCGGCTGCGTCACGCGCTGGAGGTTCGCAACCCGACCTTCGCCACGGAACAGTTCTATGATCTGGCGCGCAAATACGGCGCGGCCATCGTCTATGCCGTCGATGACGAGGAGCCGACCTGGCCGCAGATCGACGAGGCGACCGCCGACTTCACCTATGCCCGTCTGATGTCCAGCCGCGAGGACGAGCCGACCGGCATGACCACGACGGAACTGGACGCCGTGGCCGATCAGGCCAGGGCCTGGGCGAAACGCGGCGACGTCTTCGCCTATTTCATCTCGGGGGCCAAGGTGCGGAACCCGGCCGCGGCTCAGACGCTGATCGCCAAGCTGAAATAGGCCGAGCCGTCTTTCGACCGTTCGGCCGGGGCCGCATAAAGGCCCCCGCCACTCCAAAGCCTGAAGGACCTCCCCATGCCGATCGCCACCCGCGCCTTCGCCGCGACCGCCGCCGACAAGCCGCTGACGCCCTACAGCTTCGAGCGGCGCGATCCCGGCCCGGACGATGTGCTGATCGACGTCAAATACTGCGGCGTCTGCCATTCGGACCTGCACGCGGCCCGCAGCGAGACCGGCCGATCCACCTATCCGCTGGTGCCGGGTCACGAGATCGCCGGCGTGGTCAAGGCGGTGGGCGCCAATGTCACCCGCTTCAAGGAAGGCGACCGGGTCGGCGTCGGCTGCATGGTCGACAGCTGCCGCGAATGCGCCTCGTGCCAGGAAGGCGTCGAGCAATACTGCGTACCCGGCTTCACCGGCACATACGGCGGCAAGGACAAGAAGGGCGGGACCCGCGAGACGATCACCCAGGGCGGCTATTCCGACCACATCACGGTCGATCAGCATTTCGTCCTGTCCATCCCCGACAGCCTGGCGCTGGACGTAGCGGCGCCTCTGCTCTGCGCCGGCATCACCACCTATTCGCCGCTGAAGGAATGGGGCGTCGGACCGGGCTCCAACGTGGCGGTGATCGGCCTGGGCGGCCTGGGTCACATGGCCGTCAAGCTGGCTGCGGCCATGGGGGCTGAGGTCACCGTCCTGTCCACCTCGGACCGCAAGAAGGCCGACGCCGAACGGATGGGCGCCAGACATTTCCTGATCAACTCCGACAAGGATGCGATGAAGGCGGCGGCCGAGAAGTTCGACCTGATCATCAACACCGTCTCGGCCACGCACGAGATCGCCAGCCATATCCAACTGCTGGCCCGCGACGGGACCATGGTCATGCTGGGCCTGACGACCGAGGGCCTGCCGGTCCTGGCCATTCCCCTGCTGTGGCGTCGTCGCCGCATCGCGGGTTCGCTGATCGGGGGCGTCAGGGAAACGCAGGAGATGCTGGACTTCTGCGCCCAGCACGGCATCGCCTGCGACATCGAAACCATCGCCCCGGATCAGATCAACGCGGCCTATGAGCGGATGGAGAAGTCGGACGTCCGCTATCGCTTCGTCATCGACATGGAGAAGCTGGCCGCCTGACGTGAAACTTCCGTTGCGTCAGATTCTCGCCTTGCGCGCGCGGCCTTGGGCGTTAATCCTGAAATCCGACAAGGCTTTCCAAAGGGCCGGCAAGGGACAGGAGACGACATGGCGCGCGTGGCTTTCGTGACGGGCGGGACCCGGGGCATCGGCAAGGCGATCGTTCAGCGCCTGCATGAGGACGGGTTCAAGGTGGCCGCCGGCTATTCCGGCAACGACGAGGCGGCCAAGGCCATCGCCGATGCGCTGGACGTCATGGTGGTCAAGGGCAACGTCGGCAGCTTCGAGGACTGCGCCCGCGCGGTGAAGGAGGTCGAGGATCAACTCGGCCCCATCGACATCCTGGTCAACAACGCCGGCATCACCCGCGACGGCTTCTTCCACAAGATGAGCCACGACCAGTGGTCCGACGTGATCCGCGTCAACATGGACAGCGTCTTCAACATGACCCGCCAGGTCATCAACGGGATGCGCGACCGGGGCCACGGCCGCATCGTCAACATCTCCTCGATCAACGGCCAGAAGGGCCAGATCGGCCAGACCAACTATTCCGCCGCCAAGGCCGGGATGATCGGCTTCACCAAGGCCCTGGCGCTGGAGAATGCGAGGAAGGGCGTGACCGTGAACTGTATCGCGCCGGGATATATCGACACAGAAATGGTCGGGGCCATGGACCCCAAGGTGCTGGAAGGCATCATCAGCCACATCCCCGTCGGTCGCCTGGGCAAGGGCGAGGAGATCGCCGACATGGTGTCCTGGCTGGTGGGCGAGCGTGCCGGATATGTCACAGGCTGCACCCTGTCGCTGAACGGCGGTCAATACCTGGTCGGTTGAGGCGGCCTTCGCCCAAAATCCGCCGCGCGTCGCTTTCATCAAGTCTGTCATGAAGTTGTTGGGAACGGTCAGGGCGAAAAAGTCGCCGCGCGTGACCGCGATGGCGGTCGTCGCCCTCGCGGCCATGGGCGTCAGCCTGGCCGCGCCCGCCGTCCTGCCCGCCGACTGTCACGCCCAGACCCGTCGCAGCGTGCCGCCCACCGCCCGCTACGTCAGCGGCAATGGCCAGGCCTTCATCCTGGACACCTCGGGCTCGCGGGCCCTGTTGCGGTTCGAGCGGTCGACCGAGGTCTGGGTGCTGCGCCCCACGCCCGCGCCGCGCGGCGACATCATCTATCGCAACGACAATGGCGATCAGGTGTTGAGGGTCACGCCCGACGGCGGCGTGACCCTGTACACCACCGCGGCGCCGCAGGGGTCGCCGGTGTCGCGGGTCGGGGACGCCCAAGGGCTGGCCAGCGCGACCCTGACCGGGGCCCAGTTGGTCGACTATTTCATGCGTCAGAGCTATCGCGCCAGCCAGGCCATGGGCCGGCTGATCGTGATCGACGTGGACATCCAGCCGGGGTCCGAACAGGTCGCGGCCGAAACCGTCTCGGCCGCCAGCGACGCCATCGTACGCATGGCCCGCGCCTCCAACCTGCGGGGCCAGGTCGAGCGGGTGCGGCGTGTGGTGGTGTCCGATCAGGGCCGGCCCGGCGTCACTCTGGTCCAGGGCACGCTGCGGATCGTCATCGACGCCGACGCCGGCATGGCGGGACGGCCGTCCTCGGCCCGGATCGTCCGGGTCGTCGCCGGCGACGCCCTGAACCGCTGATCGCCTCTGTCGTCATTCCGGGCGTCCGCAGGACGAACCCGGAAGCCAGGCGATCGTTGTTCGAGCGCGATCCAAAGACGCTTACCGCCCCTTTGGATTCCGGGGTCTTCGGCGCTCGGCCCCGGAATGACAGACATGGCAAGCGTAAAGCCTTCTTCGGTCGCCTTTGACCGGGACGTACAAGGGTTCGTCACAACGACCACCGCGAGGTCTCGACGACCACAACGGAGACGGGCTCCGGTCAGGCAGGTATCGAGGGCCTGCGGCGGCGAAGCCGCAGATTGATCATGGCTGGCGAAAGCCTGGCGCCCGACACACGTTCGGTCTCGTCGTGGTCGTCGAGACCTCGCTGTGGTCGTTGTGATGAACGTCTTTCAGGCCCGCATCACTTCAAGCGCCGATGGCTTTAGAAGGCGTCCTTGGCCGCCCGGCGCGCGGCGAACTGTTCGGCGTCGGCTGCGGTCAGGAAGGGGTTGAACCGCTTTTCCACCCCCATCGTCGTCGGCACGGTCGGTTCGCCGCGTTCGCGGGCGGCGAAGATCGCCTGGGCATGGGCGGCGGTTTCGGGCCGGTCGTCCAGGCTCAGGGTGAAGCGAGCGTTGGCGGCGGTGTATTCGTGGGCGCACCAGATGACCGTGGCGTCGGGCCAGGCTTTCAGCCGTTGCAGGCTGGCGAACATCTGCTGCGGCGTACCTTCGAACAGCCGGCCGCAGCCCAGGGCGAACAGGGTGTCGCCGACGAAGGCCAGGCCGCCCTCGGGCGCGTGGAACACCACATGGCCCAGGGTGTGGCCGGGCGTGGCCACGACCTCGAACCGGGTCTGACCCACCATCACCACATCGCCGTCCGCGACCACGCGGTCCAGCGGAGCGACGCGCCGCACCTCTTCCGGCCCGACGATCTCGCAATCCCATTCAGCCTTCAGCCGTTCGTTTCCCTCGGTGTGATCGGGGTGCCAGTGGGTGTTCAGGATCAGATCCAGCCGGCCCCAGCCCAGCCGCTCCAACTCCTCCAGAATCCGTGCCGCGTCGGGCGTGTCGACCGCCGCGACCACGCCGGTCGCCGCGTCGCGGATCAGAAAGCCGTAGTTGTCGCTGCGGCAGGGGAACAGATGAACGTCCAGGGTCATGACGCCATCCTAGCAGGACGGCGATCGCCGGGCCTATAGTGGCCGGATGCGGCGCAGCATCGACGAGCTTCGAACCTTCTACGGCGAGCCGACCGGGGCGCTGGCGCGACGGCTGGTGGCGCGCCGGCTGGACGACGCCTGGGGGGAGGCGGCCGATTGCGACGTGCTGGGCATCGGTTACGCCACGCCGTGGCTGGACGCCTTCGTCGGCGCGCGGCGGGTGGTCGCGGCCATGCCGGGCGGCCAGGGGGTGGAGCAATGGCCCGCGGTCGGGCGCAACCGCACCCTGCTGGTGGACGACCGCCGCCTGCCCTTCCCCGCCGGATCGTTCGACCGCATCCTGCTGGTCCATGCGCTGGAAGAGGCGGACGATCCCGCCGCCCTGCTGCTGGAGGCCGTCAGGGCGCTGGCCCCCACCGGGCGGATCATTCTGGCGGCGGCGGCGCGCGGCGGCCTGTGGGCGCGGGCCGACAACACCCCCTTCGGCCATGGCCGCCCCTTCACCCGGCGCCAGCTGGAGCGGCTGGTGCGCGACGTGGGGCTGGAGCCGGCGGCCTGGTCCCAGACCCTGTATGTGCCGCCGTGGGGGCCGCTGCTGCCCCTGGCCGAAGGGTTCGAACAGGTGGGCCGCCATGTCTTTCCGGGAACGGCGGGGCTGATCCTGCTGGAGGCGTCGCGCCAGGGCTACGCCCGCATCCGGCCCAGCGGCCATGCCCAGCGCGTCGCCGCCCCCGTGTTGACGCCCCAGCCCGTCGCCTCCGTCCCTTCGCGGCGCGAACGGCGCGACTGACGGTGAGTTGACCGGCGCGGCATCTGGTCGGCGAACGGAAACCGCCTTATGGCGAAGATCATGCACCGACTGATCCTGATGCGGCACGCCCAGGCCGAAAGCTCCGCCCCGTCCGGCGGCGGCGACGAGGCCCGCCCCCTGTCCGCCGCCGGCCGCGCCGAGGCGGTCCTGATGGGCCGGGCCCTGGCCGAACGTGGGCTGAAGCCCGACCTGGCCCTGGTCTCGACCGCCGTGCGGACGCGCCAGACCTGGGAGCAGATGCACGACGCCCTGGGCGATGTGGAGGTGCGCGACGAGCCGTGCCTGTACAACGCCTCCGCCGACGTCATCCGCCGCTTCGTCGAGGGCAGCGAGGACGAGGCCGGCTGCCTGCTGGTCCTGGCGCACAATCCGGGGGTCCATGTGCTGGCCGCCGAATATCTGGTCGAAAGCGCGGCCTCGCCGGCGGTGGTGGACAAGCTGTCGGGCGGTTTTCCGACCGGCGCGGCCGCCCTGTTCACCGTCGATGCGGCGGGGCGCTGCGCCTACGAAGGGTTTCTGACGCCCCGGTCGCTGGGCGCGCCCTCGCTGTGACCGACATCGCCTACAAGATCGTGGACGCCGCCGAATGGCGCGCGGCCGTCGCCGAGGGCCGCTATGACGGCGCGCCGGTCGATCTGGCCGACGGCTATATCCATATGTCGACCCAGGCCCAGCTGGCCGAGACGGCGCGGCGGCATTTCGCCGGCCGCCGCGACCTGCTGCTGCTGGACGTGGACCTGACGCGACTGGGCGGCGAGGTGGTCTGGGAGCCGTCGCGGGGCGGCGCCCTGTTCCCGCACCTGTATGCGCCCCTGCCCGTCTCGGCCGTGGTCGCCACGCGAACCCTGAACGTCACCGCCGAGGGCGAGATGCAGATCGGGAACCCGGCATGAGCCTGATGGCGCGCATCAGCGACGCGGGGGCCGCCGCCCTGCGCCGTCTGGACCCCGAACAGGCGCACCAGTTGGCGATCAAGGGCTTGGCGCTCGCCCCCCTGCCCCGGGCGCCGGTCGACGATCCGATCCTGAGGACGTCGCTGGCCGGGCTGGACCTGCCCAATCCGGTCGGTCTGGCCGCCGGTCTGGACAAGAACGGCGAGGCCCTGGGCGGTCTGTCGCGCCTGGGCTTCGGCTTTGTGGAGTGCGGATCGGTCACGCCGCGCGCCCAGGCCGGCAACCCCCGGCCGCGCCTGTTCCGCCTGAGCGAGGACCGGGCCGTGATCAACCGAATGGGGTTCAACAACGCCGGGCTGGACGCCTTCGCCGCCCGGCTGGACCGGCGCCCCTCGGGCGTGGTGGTCGGGGCCAATCTGGGCGCCAACAAGGATACGGAGGACAAGGCGGCCGACTATGTGGCGGGCCTGAAACGTCTGGCCGGGCGCGCTGGCTATTTCACCGTCAACATCTCCTCGCCCAATACGCCTGGCCTGCGCGCCTTGCAGGGCCGGGCGCAGCTGGACGACCTGTTGGGCCGCATCGACGCCGCCCGCCCGGCGACTGGCCCCCAGCGCCTGCCCGTCTTCCTGAAGATCGCGCCCGACCTGATCGCCGACGAGATCGGCATGATCGTGGAGGCGTCGCTGGCGCACCGGATCGACGGGCTGATCGTGTCCAACACCACGCTGGAACGGCCCCAGACCCTGCGTTCGCCCCAGGCGCACGAGAGCGGGGGCCTGTCGGGCGCGCCGATCCGGCCCTTCGCCGAGAAGGCCCTGCGCGCGGCGGCCGAGGCGGCGGGCGGGCGTCTGCCCCTGATCGCCGTGGGCGGCATCGACAGCGGCGCGGAAGCCTATGCCCGCATCCGCCTGGGCGCCTCGGCGGTCCAGCTCTATTCCGCCCTGATCTACGAGGGGCCGGGCCTGGTGGCCCGGATCAAGCGCGATCTGGCCGCCCGGCTGCGCGCCGACGGCTTTTCCACATCGGCCGAGGCGATCGGCGCGGGCCGTTGACGGAGCGTTAGGCTCGATCAAGGCAAGGTTCCCGCAAAGCGCATAGTCGCGCGAAACGGGGAAATGCATGTCGCACACCACGGGCGCCGATACGGTCAGCGGCTGGGCCTATGCGGTCCGGCAACGCCGTGGCGCGATGATGCAGCGCATCGCCGTGGGCATGGCCAGCAGCCTGGCCGCGACCTCCCTGGTGGGCTGGCCCATCGCCGTTGGCTGGGGCCTGGCCTATATCGCCATCCAGGCTTGGGAAGCCTTCGTCTTTGCGCCTCTGAACCTGCCGATCCCGCGCCCGATGTCCAAGGCGCGCAACATCCTGGGCGGGGCGACCATGTTCGCCAACACGGGCCTGTACGGCGCCCTGTCGATGATGCTGTGGGTGTTCGGCGGGGCGGCGGGCGGCGTATCGGCGGCGATCATGCTGCCGGCCGCCATGGTCTATTCCATGGTCAATGCACCCCGGTCCCTAACCGTTCTGGCCTGCACCACCACGCCGCAGATCCTGTATATGGCGGCCTTCCCCTTCCTGCTGATGGGGCTGGGCGCGCCGCTGGGCGCCGCGATCACGGCGGCGGCGGCGGTGATCATCTTCACCATCTACTGCCTGAACGTCTGGCGCAGCCTGGCCGACCGGCTGAAGCGCGAACAGCACGACCGCCTGCGGGCCGAGGCCCATGTCGAGCGGATGAGCCGCGAACTGAGCGAGCAGCGCGCCTTCCTCGCCGCCATCGGCCATGACCTGCGCACACCCATAGGCGCGATCCTGAGCGGGGCGGCCGAGGTGCGCGGGGCGGACGCCGGATCGCGCCAGAACGCCGAACTGATCACCGACGCCGGCCTGATGATGAAGTCCCTGCTGGACGATCTGCTGGACCATTCGCGCATCGGGGCGGGCCGGATGGCCATCGAGGTCAAGGATTTCGACCTGCGCCAGATGCTGGCCCAGACGCTGCAGCTATGGCGCGCGCCGGCCGAGGCCAAGGGGCTGAAGCTGCGGATCGAGGGGGCGGCGACCATGCCGCGGTCGGTCAAGGGCGACGTGATCCGCATTCGTCAGGTGCTGAACAACCTGTTGTCCAACGCCATGAAGTTCACCGACAGCGGGACCATCACCCTGCGGGTGCAGGGCTGGCTTGAAGAGCCGGCGTCCTACGCCCTGACGTTCGAGATCGCCGACACCGGCCCCGGGATGACGCCGGACCAGATGGAGCGACTGTTCACTCCGTTCGACCAGACGGCCGAGGGGGTCACCGCCCGCCATGGCGGTTCGGGCCTGGGGCTGGCGATCAGCCGCAATCTGGTGGACCTGATGGGCGGACGGTTGACGGTTCGCAGCACGCCGGGCCAGGGATCGCGCTTCACCGTCTCGCTGGTCCTGCCGCGCGGCGAGGCGGCCGAACCGGCGGTCGAGCCCGTCGATCGGAGCCGGTTGGACATCGCCCGGACCTTGCGCCCCGCCGCGCCCGTCCCGGCCCCGCCCGCGGAGACGCCTGAGCCAGCCGCCGCTCCGATCCCCGAACCTGTCGCGGCGACCACGATGGAGGCCCAGGCGGAAGCGCAAGACGAGGCCGACCAGCCCCTGCGGCTGCTGGTGGTGGACGACCACGACATCAATCGCCGGGCGGTGCAGTTGATCCTTCACCCCCTGGGGTGCGAGATCACCACGGCCGCCGACGGGCTGATCGCGCTGGAACGCTGCGAGGAGACGGTCTTCGACGTCATCTTCATGGATGTGCGTATGCCCGAACTGGACGGGCGCGAGACCACCCGCCGCCTGCGGGCCGGCAAAGGCCCCAACGCCCTGACGCCGGTGGTCGCCGTCACCGCCGACACGACGCCCGAGGACGTCGCCGCCTGCCAGGCGGCGGGCATGGCCTATTTCGTATCCAAGCCCCTGACGCCCACGGCCCTGATCGGCGCCCTGCAGCACGTGCTGGAAGAAACCGCTCAGGCCCGGTCCGAGGCCGCCTGACCCGTCACCTCGGCGATCAGGGCCGGGGCGAAGTCGGGTCGCCGCAGGTCGCATTCCCAGACCACGACCACCCGCCAGCCGTCCGCCAACAGCGCCTGCACGGCCGCCCCGTCGCGGGCGCGGTTGCGGGCGATCTTGGCGATCCAGTAGTCGGCGTTGGTCTTGGGCCGACGCGCGCCTCTCGAGCAGTCGTGGCCGTGCCAGAAACAGCCGTGGACGAACAGGGCGATGCGGCGGCCCTTCATCACGACATCCGGCCGACCGGGCAGGCCGCAGCCGCCCAGCCGGTAACCGACGCCGGCCGCGCGCAGAACCTTGCGCACGGCCAGTTCCGGCGAGGTGTCCCGCCCCTTGACGCGACGCATGACGGCGCTGCGCTGCTGGGGACTGAAGACGTCGGTGGTCATGGTCGTCGGGCCGCTGGACGACGCCCCGGCCCGACCTCCATCAGAGCTGGGCGATCAGATGCTCGGCCGAGGACACCTTGAACTCGCCGCCCTGTTCGATGTTCAACTGGGTCACGACGCCGTCCTTGACCAGCATGGAATAGCGCTGCGAGCGCTCGCCCAGGCCGAAGCCCGAACCGTCCAGCACCAGGCCCAGGGCCTTGGTCAGTTCGCCGTTGCCGTCGGCCAGCATGACGATGCTGTCGTCGGTGACGCCCTGGCTCTCGCCCCACGCCTTCATGACGAAGGCGTCGTTGACCGAAAGGCAGGCGACCGTATCGACGCCCTTGCCCTTGATGTCGGACAGGTGGTCCTTGAAGCCCGGCAGGTGGCGGGCCGAGCAGGTCGGGGTGAAGGCGCCGGGCACGGCGAACAGGGCCACGGTCTTGCCGGCGAAGATGTCGGCCGTGCTGACGGGCTTGGGCCCTTCGGACGTGGCCTGGGCCAGGGTCGCGTCGGGGATGCGATCGCCGATCTGGATGGTCATGGAGGTCTCCGCAGACAGGAAGGGAACGAGAAAGGGGCTGACGTCGATGGATGAAAAACGCCGCCTGCGACACATAGAGGCCGCCGGGCCAACCGCAAGCACCCGCGTCTTGCGCCCGCCGCTTTCGCGACGGATGATGGGCGGATCATGAGCCAAGCCTCTCCCCTGACCGGCCGCCTGCTGGTGGCCATGCCCGGCATCGACGATCCCCGGTTCGAACATGCGGTCATCTTGATCTGCGCGCACGGCCCGGACCATGCGATGGGGCTCAGGCTGGATCGACCCGCGCCGGGCGTGGACCTGAAGACCGTGCTGGACAAGCTGGACGCGCCCGCGCCGGAGCAGTCCATCGGTCGTGCGGTGCTGATGGGCGGGCCGGTGGAGCGCGAGCGGGGCTTTGTCCTGCACACCGACGACTGGATGATCGGCGAGGACAGTCTGCCGGTCGGCGACGGCCTGGCGATGACGGGCACGCGCGAGGCGCTGACGGCCATGACCGACGATGTCGCCGGCCCGCGCCGCTCGGCCCTGCTGCTGGGCTATGCCGGCTGGGGCGAAGGGCAGTTGGAGGAGGAGTTGGCCGACAATGTCTGGCTGACCGCCGAGGCGGACCTGGATCTGATCTTCGACGGCGAACACACGTCGAAATGGACGCGCGCCCTGGCCCAGCTGGGCGTGGACGCGGCCATGCTGTCCAGCCAGGGCGGCCGGGCTTGAAGACCCGACCGCCCCGCTTCAGGACTTAGAAGCGGTAGTTCATGCCCACGCGGAACATATGCGTGCCGAACTTGCCGTTGCCGCGCGTGATGTCCGTGCCCGTGGTGTTGGGCGCCAGAACGAACGGGTTGGTCGCCGGCGCCGTGCCCTGGCCCACGCGGACGACGGGGCTGTCCACGTCCAGCGAGGTGTAGAGGTATTCGCCGGTGAAGGTCAGGCCGCGACCCAGGGCGTATTCCACGCCGCCGCCGGCCTGCCAGCCGTCGCCGTCGTCGCCTTCGCTGTTCTGGCTGAAGCTGTTGGCCTGGTTCGAGGTGCGGAACTTGTTGTCGAACTTGCCGTAGGCGTAGCCGCCGGTGCCGTAGATCAGGGCGTTGCCGGCCGCATAGCCGAGACGCAGACGGGCGGCCGCCGTGCTCTCCAGCTCGCGCGTGAAGGTGTAGGAGGCCGGGGTGGTCGAGAAGCCGGTCACCGAATCCTGGGCGTTGTTGACGGTGTATTCGGCCAGGGCGCCGACGACGATATTGCCGAACTGCCAGTCATAGCCGGCGCGCACGCCCGCCTCGACGCCGCTGTTGTCGCCCTTGCAGCCGGTGGACGGGCCGGTGCTGGTGGCGGCGCCCCCGCAGAAGCCTGGGCTGAAGGCGTTGGCTCCGGCCGCCGTATTGACCGGGTCGCCGTAGTTTCCGTCCAGATTGCGGTCGAAGCGCAGGATTTCGTCGCCGTCGTCATTGGTCTGGTTGTAGCCGCCGAAGATGCCGACATAGGGGCCGGACCAGTTCTGAACGGTCGATTGGGCCAGGGCCGGGGTGGAGACGAGGGCCAGCGCCAGGGCGCTGCAGGCGAGGGTCTTGGTCATGGGGAGGATTACGTCGTGAACTGCGGGCGCGAAGTCCCCGCTCGCGGTCGAAAAAGCGAAACCGCGCGGGACGTTCCCGAAAAAGGTGCGCCGCCAAATGTCGCACATCCAATGGCTGCGCCTGGGCGTAGGCGCCTAGCGCGTCGCCATGGAGATCAGAAAGGCCAGCAGCAGGACCAGGCTGACCCCCTGCCAGAACCGCACCGGATCGCGTTCGATCAGCGACAGCTGGCGCGGCGGCGGGGCCGCGACGGCGCTGCCCGTCTCCAGCACATGGATCAGCTCCTCCACATCCTCGAACCGATCATTGGGATCGACCGCCGAGGCGCGCAGGATGGCCGCCTCCAGCCAGGCGGGCATGTCCGGCCGGTGGCGGGTCGGGGGCGCCGGCGCGCGGTCGAACCGGGGGGCGTCGGCCGGATCGACCTCTCCCCAGGGATAGGTTCGGGTGAACAGCCGATACAGGGTCACGCCCAGGGCGAACTGGTCGGTCAGGGCGTTTCCGGCCTCGCCCGCATACATCTCCGGCGCCTTGTAGCCGGCCGTGCCGGGCGCCTCGGCCTCGGCGAACTCCTCGGCCAGCCGCAGGCGCGCCACGCCCAGATCGACCAGTTTCAACCCGCCGTTCGCCTCCAGGATCACATTGTCCGGCTTGATGTCGCGGTGCGTCACCCCCGCCCGGTGCAGGGCCGAGACGGCGCGCGCCAGCGGCAGGGCGACCGCGATCCCCTCGGCGATCGGATAGGGCCCCTCCTCGGCCAGATGCGCGTGCAGGGTCCGGCCGGCGTGGAAGGGCTGGGCGATGTAGAGGCGGCTCTGACGCCCGGCGTCCAGCGTCAGCACCTTGCCGACATGGGGGCTGTCGATGCGCCGGCCGATGAAGGCTTCGCGCAGGAAGGCGGTGCGGGCGCCGCGCTCGGACACCACGGCGGGCTTGGGGAATTTCAGCACCACCACGCCTGCGTCGCCCAGCGTGTCCCGGGCCAGGAACAGCCGCGTATAGCGCCCGTCCGCCACCAACCGCTGCAGCACGAAGCCGTCCACCGTCTGACCCACCTCGGGCGGGGAAGCGATGGCCAACCCTTCCGCCTCGGCCGTGATCGCCTCCCAGTCGGGCGCCCCGGTGCGGACCACGTCGATGACGATGGCGGTGGCGTTGTCGCGTGCGCCCGCCGCCTCGACCTCGGCCAGGATCGCCTTGGCGTCCGCATCGGGCGATCCGCGCCGCGCCAGCAGCCCGGCGATGGCCGCGTCCGTCAGCACCCCATGCACCCCGTCGGTGGTCAGCAGCAGCCGGTCGTGCGGCTCCAGCCGCACCTGGCGCACATCCAGCTTGACGTCCGCCTCGATGCCCACGGCGCGATAGAGCACATGGCTCAGCCCCTGCTGGGCGCGAGTGTGGTCCTCGGTCAGGCGGGTCAGAACCCCGTCGCGAAAATGCCAGGCGCGGCTGTCGCCGACATGCAGGGCCGTGGCCTCGCGCCCGCGCAGCACCAGGGCGGTGAAGGTGGTCGCCGCCCCCTCCATCGCCGGGTCGCTGCGCCCCTTGGCGTGGAGCCAGCGATTGAAACCCCTCAGCGCCTTGATCCCGTTGGCGGCGATGCCGTTCAGCGGGTTCTGGTCCAGATAGCCGTCGATGAAGCTGCGCGTCGTCAGTTCCGCCGCCACCCGTCCGGCCTTGGACCCCGACACCCCGTCGGCGATCACCGCCACAACGCCGTGTTCGCGCTGTTCGGCCGCCGTGCCGATGTGGACGCCGCCGAAATCCTGATTGTCCGCCTTGGGCCCCTGCGCGGTCGCAAAGCCGGCGGCGATCTCCAGTCTGGCGTCGGTCATGGCGGCCACTGTCGGTCAAACTGAGCCGTATGACTAGCTGTCCAAAACTTAACGGGCGCTGCGGTCACGCTTGCGCCAGACTGCCTTCGTCGCCGGGGTTGGCGGCGTCCTTTCAAGGTCAGATCGCATGGCGCGCTTTCATCACCGCATCCTGTCGTCCGTCGTCGCCATCGCCGCGGCGGCTGTCGCCGGCCTGGCCTCGGCCCAGGATTATCGCCCGGACTTTCATCCCGACCAGTTGAAGGGACCGCCCGCCGGAACGCCCAACACGGTGCTGGTTCTGGGCACGGCCCATCTGTCCGGCCTGCCCGAAACCTTCGACTTCGCCCTCTTGGCGCCGCTGATGGACAAGCTGGCCGCCTGGGCGCCCACCGCCATCGCCACCGAGGATTTGTCGGGCCTGCAATGCGACAGCCTGCGCCGCTATCCGCAACGCTACGCCGATACGATCAAGTCCTACTGTTCCGATCCTTCGGCGGCCGGCGCAGCTCTGGGGCTGGACGTGCCCGCCGCCAACGCCGAGGCGGAACGGCTGCTGGCCGACTGGCCGGCGGCGCCCACGGCCGCCCAGCGTCGACATTTGGCGGCGGTCTTTCTGGCGGCGGGCGAGCCCGGCTCGGCCCTGGTGCAATGGCTGCGTCTTCCGACCGGAGAGCGCCATGAGGGCGACGGCCTGAGCGCAGAACTGGCCGCGCAGATGGAACGGATCAGGGTCCGCCGCAACGAGACCGATCAGATTTCCGCCCCCCTGGCCGCGCGCCTGGGTCTGGAGCGGCTGTGGAGCGTCGACGACCACTCCGCGGACACCGCAGACAGCCCCGATCCGGCGGTCAAGAAGGCCTATGCCGACGCCATCATGGGCGCCTGGAAAAATCCTTACAGCCGCGAACGGCGCGCCGAATCCGAACAGTTGCAGGCCAAGCTGGCCGAACCGGGCGGGGTCCTGGCCATGTATCGCGCCTACAACCAACCGCGTCAGTCGCTGCTGATCTATCAGTCCGATTTCGGCGCGGCGCTGATGGAGCCGTCGCCGCAGGGGTTCGGCCGCAACTACGTCGGCTATTGGGAGACGCGGAACCTACGCATGGTCGCCAATATGCGCGATGTCCTGGGTCGCTATCCGGGCACGCGGATGCTGACCATCGTCGGCGCCTCGCACAAACCCTATTACGAAGCCTATCTGAACATGATGCACGACGTGGTCCTGGCCGACCCCGAGGTGGTGCTGCGCTGAAGCGGCCAGGCGTCGATCAGGCCGACCGCTGCTTGATCGGCGCCGATCCGTCGGCCAGGCTTTCGGCCAGATAGACCTCGGCCTCCTGGGCGGGCAGCGCAGGCGCATAGCCGAAGCCCTGGCCGTAGTGGCATTGGGCGTCCAGCAGCAGGCGGGCCAGTTCGGCGTTCTCGACGCCCTCGGCCACGACCTCCAGCGACAGGTCGCGGCCCAGGTTGACCACCGACTTGACGATCTTGGCCGAGCCCTCGTCCTTGTTCATCGTCAGCACAAAATAGCGGTCGATCTTCAGCGTATCGAACGGCAGGCGCGCCAGATAGGACAGGGACGAGAAGCCGGTGCCGAAGTCGTCCAGCGCCAGGGACGCCCCGACATCCTTCAGCGATTGCAGCACCTCGGCGGCGCGCGCGGTGTCGCGCATGATGTCGCCCTCGGTGACTTCCAGCTTCAGCGCGCCCTTGGGCAGGCCGCTTTCCTTGATCACGCGCGCCACGTCCTCGCACAGGTGCGGACGCTCGATCTCGCCGACCGACAGATTGACGCTGCAGAACAGCTTGCCGGCCAGCGGATGGCGCTCGATCCATTCGGCCAGTTGCCGCGCCGACTGGGTCATCATCAGAAGACCCAGTTCGTTCATCATGCCCAGGTCGGCGGTCAGGCCCAGGAACTCGTCCGGCGGCACCAGGCCGCGACGCGGATGCCGCCAGCGGGCCAGGGCCTCGAACCCCGCCACCGCCCCGGTGTTCAGGTTCACGATGGGCTGGAAGAAGGGCACGATCTCGCCGCGCACGAAGGCGTTCCTGAGGTCCGCCTCCAGCGCCAGACGGCTTAAGGAGTCGCTTTCCAGCGCCCGGCCATAGGCGGCCGATCCGCCGCGCCCGGCGCTCTTGGCCGATTCCACCGCCAGTTCGACCCGCCGCAGCAGTTCGGCGGCGTCGGGCGCATCCGGCCCGCCCTCCACCATCACCGCCCCGATGGAGACGGTCGGATAGATGTCGAAGCCGGCGACCCGCAGCGGCTGCTCCAGCGCGTCGCGCATCCGGTAGCTGGTGTGCGAGGCGCTGCGCGGCACGATGATGGCGAACTCGTCCTCGCCGATCCGGGCGGGCGAGGCGTCCTTGGGGAAGGCGGCGGCCAGGCGCGAGCCCAGGGCCGACAGCACCAGATCCGTCCGTTCATGGCCCAGGGCCTCGTTCAGGCGACGCAGGCGGTCGACGTCGCCGACCACCATCTCGTATTCGCCCGCCTGGGTCAGAACCTCGGTGACGCGGGCCAGGAAGGCGCGACGGTCCAAAAGGCCCGTCAACGCATCCTGATCCGAGCCGGCGAACTTGGTCTCCAGCGCGACGACGCCGGCGGCGCGCAGGCCGTCCTCCAGCCAGACGCCGCGCCACAGACAGGTCTCGGACCCCCGCATCCGCAGGCGCACGGCGACCTCGGTCCCCTCTTCCTGGGGTTTCAGCATCCGTTCGGCCAGGCTGCGATCCTGGGGCATGGCCAGGGCGACAAAGCCGGCGGCGGTGCATTCCGGGGCCAGGGGCCCCAGGCCCAGGGCGCGGGTGGCCCCGGTGAAACGCAGTTCGTTCTCGGCCGGGGTCCATATCCACAGGGCCGTGTCGGCGGCGGCCAGCGCCTCGATGGCGGTCGTGGCGTCCCAGGCCAGTGATCGAGATCGTGTCGTCACCCTATCCGCCCTTCCAGACGGCCCGCGGCCGTCAACGCTCGTCCTCGACCAGGCCGAACAGAAGATGGTCTGCCCATGCGCCGTTAATTTTCAAATAAGCCCGCGCCCGGCCCTCGTTGCGAAAGCCGGATTTCTCCAGCACCCGGCGCGAACCGTGATTGGTCGGCAGGCAGGCCGCCTCCAGCCGATGCAGCTTCAGCACGTCGAACGCATAGCCGACCACCGCCCGGACCGCCGCCGTCGCCACGCCCTGGCCGGAATAGGGCTGGCCGATCCAGTAGCCCAGGGTTCCGGTCTCGGCGACGCCGCGCCGCACGTTCGACAGGGTGACGGCGCCGGCCAGCGTCTTTCCTCCGTCGACCAGGACGAAGAAGGGCCAGGCGTGGCCCAGCTCCATCTCGCGCGCATAGATCGACAGCCGCCGCCGGAACGCCGCCTTGGTCAGGTCGTCCTCGGGCCAGGCCGGCTCCCACGGTTGCAGATAGTCGCGCGATCCGTCCCGCAGCGTGGACCAGGCGGCGTAGTCGCCGGCGCGCGGCGGGCGCAGCAGCACGCCGTCCCCGCGCACCACGGGTCCGCCCACATCGCTCATCCAGTCCAGGAGGGCCATCGGCGGGGACTATAGCATCAAGAGCCCTGGCCTGAACCTTACGGTTCGGCCAAAAGCGTCGCCGTCAGTTTCAGCGCCAGATCGCGCCCCAGTCCGTCCGGCGCGCCCAGCATCGGGGTCAGTATGTCGCCGATCAGACCCTCGGCGAAGGCCATATAGGCCGCCGTGACCACCAGGGCCTTGGCCCGTTCCGCCGCGCGCGGATCGTCGGGCGCCATGGCCGCCAGCCGGTCGGCCAGATCGCGCACCACCTGGGCGAAACTTTCGGCCCGCCCCTGTTCGCGCGCCAGCGCCAGCCAGGCCGCCATCTGCGAGGCCCCGCCCTGGCCGAAGGCGTCGAACACCGCCGTCATCAGCCGGTCGGGCTCGACGTCGTCGCGTCCCGCGCCCAGCCCCGCCTCGATCCGGTCGGCCAGGTCGCGCACCATCCGGTCCATCAGGGCGCCCTGAAGCCCCGCCGCCGAGCCGAAGTGGTGGATCAGATTGGCGTGACCCACCCCCATCCGCTCGCCCACGGCCTTCAGCGTCACCGCCGCCGGGCCGCCGGACAGCAGCAGATCGCGCGCCGCGTCCAGCGCCTCTTCACGCGCCACCGCCCCTCGACGGCGTCTTGCCGGACCATTAGTTGACATAGATGTCAGTTAACTCCATATTGGCCTCGAAATCGAGGGGCAGACCCTTAAGGAGCCTTATCATGGCGAAATCCGCCACCCCCGCCGACCTCCAGATCAAGCCGCGAGACCTGCATATCGACCGCGAGGCCGCCACGCCACGCTGGTGGTTCAACGGCGACCCCTTCGGCACGGCGGTGATGAACGCGCTCAGCCTGACCTTCCCCGACGGCGAGCGGTTCTTCATCCAGTCGGTCAAACGCTTCGCCAAGGACGCGCCGCCCAACCTGGCCGCCGACATCCGCGCCTTCACGGTGCAGGAGGGGGCGCACACGCGCGAACACATGGCCTTCAACGCCATCACAGAACGCGCCGGCTATCAGACCGCCGAGATCGAGGCCTATGTCGCCCAGCGGCTGAACATCGCCCGCGCCCGGCCGCCGCTGGCGCAACTTGCCGCGACCATGGCGCTGGAGCATTTCACCGCCGCCTTCGCCCACCGGCTGCTGGCCGACCCCGACCTGCTGAAGGGATCGCCCCACGATCTGGCGCGGCTGTGGCGCTGGCACTCCATCGAGGAGATCGAGCACAAGGGCGTGGCCTATGACGTCTTCCTGCATGCGACGCGCGAGATGTCGCCGCTGCAGCGTTGGCGGCTGCGCCGCTGGGCCATGCTGCTGACGACCCTGCTGTTCACCAAGACGGTGCGCCAGACCAGTCTGATGCTGCTGAAACAGGACGGCATCGTCGGCTTGCGCGCCCGGTTCGGCCTGTTCCGCTGGCTGTGGTTCAAGCCGGGCCTGTATCGCCGGATGATCGGCGACTATTTCGCCTTCTACCGCCCCGACTTCCACCCCTGGCAGGTCGACGACCGCGACCTGATCGCCGAGGCCGAAACGGGCCTGGCCCAGCCGGCGTAAAGCCCTCCAGTCCGGGGCGTCCTTCGGGCGCCCCGGAGCCTGCGCTTGCTTTCCGCACGCGCTTGACGCATCAGGACGTCATCACCTTGGACCCGGCCCTGTTCGCAGGCGACGGGTGGCTATCCCCGCCGCCGATCCGCTGGGAAACCGAACCGCCAGAAACCGCATCGTCGGGCGCGGCTCATCCAGATGAAATCCTGACATGACCCTGATCGCTTCCGCGCGCCAGCAATGGCTCGCCAGTCCGCGCCGCGACCTGCTGGCGGGAACCGTCGTGGCCCTGGCCCTGATCCCCGAGGCCATCGCCTTCTCCCTGATCGCCGGGGTCGATCCGGCGGTGGGCCTGTACGCCAGCGTCGTGATCGCGATCACCATCGCCTTCGTCGGCGGCCGGCCGGCCATGATCTCGGCGGCGACCGGGGCCATGGCGCTGCTGATGGTCACCCTGGTTCGCGACCATGGCGTCGAATATCTGTTCGCCGCCTCCATCCTGTGCGGCGTGTTTCAGATCGTCATCGGCCTGCTGAAGCTGGGCCGCTATATCAAGTTCGTCAGCCGCAGCGTGATGACCGGCTTCGTCAATGCGCTGGCGATCCTGATCTTTTTGGCCCAGATGCCCGAACTGATCGGGGCCGGGCCGATCACCTATGTCTTGGTCGCGGCGGCCCTGGCCATCATCTATGGCGCGCCGCGTTTGACCAAGGCCGTCCCCTCGCCCCTGATCGCCATTGTCGTCATCAGCGCCGTGGTGATGGTGATGAAGCTGGACGTGCGGACGGTCGGCGACATGGGCCAGATGCCCACGGCCCTGCCGGCGTTCCACCTGCCGGCCGTGCCGCTGACGTGGGAGACGCTGACCCTCATCGCGCCGATCTCGGCGACCCTGGCCTTCGTCGGCCTGCTGGAGAGCCTGCTGACCGCCAATCTGATCGACGACGTGACCGACACCGCCTCGGACAAGGATCGCGAGACGCGGGGCCAGGGGATCGCCAACATCCTGTCGCCCCTGTTCGGCGGCATGGCGGGTTGCGCCATGATCGGCCAGTCGATGATCAATGTCGGATCGGGCGCGCGGGGCCGACTGTCGACCCTGTGGGCCGGGCTGTTCCTGCTGTTCCTGATGCTGGCGCTTCAGGACTGGGTGGCGCGCATTCCGATGGCGGCCCTGGTGGCGGTCATGATCATGGTGTCGGTCGGGACGTTCGACTGGAACTCGGTGCTGAAGCTGCGCAACCTGCCGATCCAGTCCTCCATCGTCATGATCGCCACGACGGCGACCGTCGTCGTCACCCACGACCTGTCCAAGGGGGTGATGCTGGGCGTCCTGCTGTCGGCCGTCTTCTTCATGCGAAAGGTCGGCAAGACCTTGGGCGTGACCGAAGTCCAGACATCGGAACCCGGTGTGCTGCGATACCGCGTGTCGGGCCAGTTGTTCTTCGGCTCAGCCGATCTGTTCGCCGCCAGTTTCGAACACCATGGCCGGCCGACGCATGTCGAGATCGACCTGACCGACGCCCATCTGTGGGACCTGACCGGCGTCGCCGCCGTGGACAAGGTGGTGTTCCGCTATCGCCGACAGGGCGCCCAGGTTCAGGTGGTCGGCATGAACGACGCCGCCCGCACCCTGGTCGCGCGGGTGGGGCGGTTCGAGAAGATGCATCTGCCGGCCGACGCCGGCGCGCATTGAGCTTTTAGGGTTGCCCCTCAGGCCGCGTCCGGCGTGGCCTCGATCTCGGCCTTGGGCATCTTGCAGATGCGGTTCAGATCGGCGCGGATCGAACTGCCCTGGAAGTGCGAAATCTCGGCGCCGGAGTAGCCCTCGCCCGACAGCGCCTTCACGACGTCGCCGGTATTGAGACAGTTTTGCGTGCGGGCCAATTGATAGGCGCGCTCCACGACATGGGTGCGATTCATGGAAATGCCTTTCGTTCGCCACATCAACGCCTTGCAAGCTAAACCGTTCCAGGCGCTGGATTTTATCCTCCGACGCGGCGCGCTTGCATTTGTCACGAAGACCTGCGCACATAAGCCTCGTCGATCTCTCTGCGTAACGCCCACTCTCTCTGCGAACGCACGAGTCCAGGCCGCTCCATTCAGACCCGACAGGCCGCAGGGACGTTCCCTCGGTCAACTTCTAACGGAGGTCTACTAATGGCTACCGGCACTGTTAAGTGGTTCAACGCGACCAAGGGCTACGGCTTCATCCAACCCGACGACGGCGGCAAGGACGTCTTCGTGCACATTTCGGCTGTTGAAGCCGCCGGCCTGCGCGGCCTGGACGAAAACCAGAAGGTTTCCTACGAGCTGGAACGCGACAAGCGTTCGGGCAAGGAATCGGCTGGCCAGCTCCAGACCCAAGGCTGATTTCAGCACATCGCTGATACGACGACGGCGGCTCCTCACGGAGCCGCCGTTTTCAATTGACCTATCGCCTGGAGCGGCGCCGTTCGACACGGGCCTGCGCGGCGGTCGAGACTTCGGACACACGTTCCAACGCCAGAACGTCGTTCCGGTTAAGCTTGCGCTTTTCGGACCTGGCCAACCCCGTTAGTATCGGCGTTCTTTGGGGGAGGATGTCGCGATGACGACAATGGTCGCGCCGGTGCTGGCGCTGGTGACATGGTCGCTGATCATCTGGGCGTGGATGTATGTCAAACGCATCCCGGCCATGCAGAAGGCGGGCATCACGCCCCAGGACGCGGCCATGCCGGGCAGTCTGAACGTCCTGCCCGCCCCGGTCCGCCAGGCCGCCGACAACTAAAACCACCTGATGGAGCAGCCGACCATCTTCTATGCCGCAGCCCTGGCCATCCAGGTCGCGGGTCATGGCGACGCCTGGATGGCGGGCCTGGCCTGGGCCTATGTGGCGCTGAGGGTGCTGCACAGCCTGGTTCAGATCAGCATTAACCGGGTGATGGCGCGCTTTTCGCTGTTTGTCCTGGCCACGATGGTTCTGGCCGTCATGGTCGGGCGCGCGCTGATCCTGATCTGGTGAGCCGCCCGCCGCGCATCAGGCGGCGTTCTTATCGATCCAGGCGGCGAAGGCGTCCATGAAGTCCTTCAGGAACTTGCGGGTGTCGTCCTTCTTCAGCTTGCCGTTGTCGTCCAGCAGGTCGGCGACATTGCCGATATAGGCTTCCGGCTGCTGCATCGTCGGCATCCCCAGGAAGACCAGGGGCTGGCGCAGGTGGTGGTTGGCGCCGAAGGCGGCCAGGGCGCCGGGCGAGACGCTGACGATGGCGGCGGGCTTCTTGGCCCAGATGCTGTGGCCATAGGGGCGCGAGCCGACGTCCAGGGCGTTCTTCAGCGCGCCGGGGATGGAGCGATTGTATTCGGGCGTGACGAACAGCACGGCCTGAGCCTTGGCCATTTCCTCGCGGAACCGCGTCCACGCGGGCGGCGGCGCATCGGTCTCCAGATCGGGGTTGTAGAGCGGCAGGTCGCCGATTTCGACCAGATCCAGCTCCAGCGCCGGTGCGGCGAGCGCCTTCAGTTCCAGGCCAATGGCCCGCGAATAGGCGCCTTCGCGCAGACTGCCGACGATCAGGGCGACGCGGACGGACATGGGGTTCTCCGAGGCTGAGCCCCAGCCGCTCGCTGAAGCGTCAGCTTAACCGCCACCTCCCGCCTGGAGTTCCGCCAAAGCCAATCCACATTCAGTCGACCGATATCTCAGATCGTCATTCCGGGGCTGAGCGGAGCGAAGGACCCGCAATGGCGGTTCAGGGCTGAATGTCGATTGAATCTAGAGACTGAACAGGGCCGTCGCAAAGGCCTCGCCCGCCGCCGACGCCGATCTCGGCCCCAGCACGGCGCTGGCCGCCTTGCCGCTGCACAACAGCCTTGCGCCGACCGCGCGCACATCCGCGATAGTCTGGGCCTCCAGCGTCTCGGTCATCGACAGGCTGGACAGCGGCGCGCCGAAGATCAGGGTCTGGGCGGCGTTGCGCCCCGCCCGACTCATCGGGTTTTCGTCCGACATCCACAGCCCGGCCTTCATCACCGCCTTGGCGCGCGACAGCTCCTTGTCGGTCGGGCCGTGCTCGGCCAGCGCCCGCACCTCGGCCGCCGAAACCTCGGCCAGCTCCCTGGCGCGATCCGCCGCCGCCCCGGCGTAGACGCCCAGCACACCCGCGTCCTCGTAGGGCTCCTGATAGGCGTCGATGGCGTAGGCCAGGCCCCGCTCCTCGCGCGCGCTCTGGAACAGGCGCGAGGCCATGCCGCCGCCCAGGATTTCGCCGAACAGCCGCATGGCCGACAGGGCCGGATCGGTCGCCGACAGGCCCGGAAGCTGGAACACCAGATTGGCCTGTTCGATCTTGCGCGTCAGCTTGGCGTGGCCGCCGACGAAGACGGCCGGGGCCGGGGCGGCGGTCGGCGTGGCGACCGCATCGCCGAACCAGCGCTCGGCCAGGGCCAGCAGTTCGGTCTCGTCCACGGCGCCGGACACGGACACCACCATCCGTTCGGGCGAATACAGCCGCGCGCGCCAAGCCTCGACCGTGGCCTTGTCGGCGGGCTTCAGGCTGGCGACCGAGCCCAGAATGGGCCGGCCAAGCGGCTGTCTGGCGAAGGCGCGGGTCTGGACCATTTCGAACACATGGTCGTCGGGCGTGTCGAACGCCTCGGCGATCTCCTGGGCCACCACGTCCTTTTCCCGCTCGATCTCGGCGGGATCGAGCGTGGGGCGCAACACCAGGTCCGACAGCACCTGCATGGCCAGCGGCAGCGAGCCCTCCAGGCCGCGCACCTCGAAACTGGTCCGCTCGTAGCCGGTGGAGGCGTTGATCGTGCCGCCCTCGGCCTCGATCCGTTCGACGATCTCGCGCGCGGCCATGTCGCCGGCGCCCTTGAACACCAGATGCTCCAGCAGATGCGACCAGCCGGAGCGGTCTTCCGACTCCCAGCGCGCCCCGCCCTTGACGGTGACGACGACGGCCAGGGTCTTCAGCCCCGGCATGGGGTCGCAGACGACGCGGACGCCGTTGGACAGGGTATGGAGAGCAGTCAGGACCTTAGTCTTTCCTATCGCCGCGCACACGACGCGCGGCTGCTTGAGGGCCGTCTTTCTTCATTCGACGGCGAAGCAGGGCCACATAGAAGCCCGCCAGGGCGATCGCCAGTCCGAACCACGTCAGGGCGTATCCGAAATGGTTGTTGGAAAAGGCGGCCGGGGGCGCGGAGGGTCTCAGCGCCGGAAACTCGGGATTGACGGCGGTGACGGCGAACACGGCCTCGGGCCGCACCGGCCCCGTGACGTTCAGCGCCCTGGCCATCGCCGCGGTGTCGCGGGCGTAGAAGCGGCCGTCGCGGGGCGCCGGGCTCATGGCGCCGGGCTTGTCGAAGGTGCGGAACTCGCCCACCATCACCAGCGGCAGGGTCGTCTCCACCACGCGCGGCCGGGCCGTCACGCCGTCGCCGAGGAAGCCCCGGTCGATCAGAACGGTGAAGTCATGCCCCGACGGCCGACAGGCCGAGATCAGCCGCACCCCGGCCTCGCCGTCATGGATCGACTGAAGCTCCACGAAGGGCGCGCTGGCCAGGCCCGGACAGACGATCAGGGCCTTGCGGAACTCCAGGTCGCCCCCATTCCTTGTCTCGGCCAGCACCTGGTCCAGCGGCGCGGGCGGTTTCGACGCCGCCGCATCGGCCGCCGCGATCAGTCCTTCCTTCCACTTCAGGCGCTGGACCTGCCACACGCCCAGGCCGACCAGCAGCACGATGGCCGCCGCCGTCAGCACGGTCAGAATCCAGGGGAAACGCTTCATCGCTGATTCCTGTACTGCAGGCCGATCATCAGCCCCCGCCCCGGCCGCATCAGCGCCAGCGACAGGCCCGCCACCATCGGCAGCCAGACGATCAGATGCAGCCACATGGGCGGATGGAACCTGATCTCCACGAACAGGGCCGAGAAGACCACCAGGAAGCCGGCGATCTGCATGATGAAGGTCGCCGGGCCGTCGCCGGTCTGGATGGTGGAGAAATCCAGACCGCAGACTTCGCAGGCCGGCTGAACCTTCAGGAAACCGTCGAACAACCGCCCCCGGCCGCAGCGCGGGCAGCGCCCCTTCAACCCCGCGCGAACCGGGTGATCGCAAACGACGACGGCGCGGGACGATCCCTCGTCCCGCGCCGTTTCGACAGTCTCAGGCCCGTCTTGGATCAACCGAAGACGACATAGACGAAGGCGAACAGGAACAGCCAGACCACGTCCACGAAGTGCCAGTACCAGGCCGCCGCCTCGAAGCCGAAATGCTTCTGCGGGGTGAAGTCGCCCTTCAGCAGGCGGATCAGACAGACCGCCAGGAAGATGGTGCCGATCAGGACGTGGAAGCCGTGGAAGCCCGTGGCCATGAAGAAGATCGAACCATACAGGCCCGAGTTGACCGCCTCTTCGTTGAAGAACAGCTTCTCGTGCAGGATGTGGTGATATTCATAGGCCTGGACGCAGGTGAACAGCACGCCCAGCGCCACGGTGATGCCCAGGGCGATCTTGGCGCCCTTGCGGTCCCCGACCTGGATGGCGTGGTGCGCCCAGGTGACGGTGCAGCCGCTGAGCAGCAGGGTCACGGTGTTCAACAGCGGCAGTTGCCACGGCGACAGCACCTCCACGCCCTTCGGCGGCCAGGTCGACCAGGCCTTGGCGGTGTCGGCCCAGGTGCCCACTTCCGGCGTCAGCGCCCGCGATTCGTGGAACAGGGCCATGTCGAAGAACATCCAGAAGAAGGCGACGAAGAACATCACCTCCGACGCGATGAACAGGATCATGCCGTAGCGCAGGCCGATGGAGACGACCGGCGTATGGTCGCCCGCCTTGGACTCCTTGATGACGTCCGACCACCAGCAGAAGGCCGAGATCAGCACCCCGGCCAGACCGGCGAAGAAGATTCCGGGCTTGCCCTGGGCCAGGAAGTTGGCGGCGATCGGGCCGCCGTCGGCCGGCGCCAGACCCTTCATCCAGATCACCGCGCCGATGAACATGATGGTGGCGCCGATGGACGACACCAGCGGCCACGGGCTGGGCGGAACCAGGTGATAGTCGTGCTGCGGAGCGGCGTGCGCGTCGGCCATGCGGTCTCTTCCCCTCAAATCCATCCTCGGCCGGGCCTTTTGTCGGGCCTCGATCCTGCGATGAAGTCGTCTTTTCTTCCGACATAACGGCGTCGAGCGCAACAGGCCAGACGCCGCGTCGGCCCTAATCAAGCCCCGCCGTCAGGCCGCCGGCGCATCCACCGACGGATAGAAGGTGTAGCTGAGGGTGATCTCGCGCGCGCCCCGCGCCTCGCGGTCGGTGGCCAGTTCGGGGGCGATGAAATACTGCACCGGGAACTGGCGCGTCTCTCCGGCATTCAGCGTCTGATCGGTGAAGCAGAAACACTGCAGCTTCTGGAAATACGGCCCCGTATACTCCGGCACGACATTGTAGCCGGCCCGCACCTGGATCGGGCGGTCCGAGGTGTTGGTCACGTCAAAATAGGCCAGGCCCGTCTCGCCGATCCGCACGCGCTGGGTCGCCTGTTCGGATTTGAACGTCATGGGCAGGCCACGGACATTGGTGTCGAACCGCACCAGGACCGTCTGGTCAAGCACCTGATCGGGCGCCTTTTCCGCCCGCCGCACCGTGCCGTCGAAGCCGGTGACCTGACAGAACATCCGATACAGCGGCACCGCCGCGAAGGCCGCGCCCGTCATCCCCATCACGCCCAGCACGCAGACGATGGCGATCAGGTTCTTGCGGTCGCTCCTCACGGCTGGGACGTCGCGACGGCGCGCTCCAGCTCACGCTCCGCCGCCTGGTTCTGCTGCAGGCGCAGGACGGTGGTGGCGAAGACCAGGACGATGAAGGCGACCAGGGCGCTGGCGATCCAGACGTTGCGACGCTTGCGCGCGCGCAGCTCTTCGGGGGTCAGACGCATGGCTTACGCTCCCAGGCCGGCCAGGGCCTCGACCAACAGAGCCGAGAACAGGGCCATCAGATACAGGATGGAAAAGGCGAACAGGTCCCGCGCCGGTTTGGCCTGGGCCTTGACGTCATACAATGCGGCCTCGCGTCCCACGGTGTCGGCCTTGTCCGGCTCGTCGCCCGCGCGTGAGCGGAACAGCCGCCAGGCCAGACCCAGAAAGCCCAGGCCGCCGACGACCGACACGACCAGATAGATCAGCCCCCCCAGGCCGACCAGGGCCGGGGCGATGGCGGTCGGCACGAAGACCAGGCTGTAGATCAGGATCTGCAGCCGGGTGGACCGGGCGCCGCGCGCCACCGGCATCATCGGAATGCCCGCCTTGGCGTAGTCGCCGGCCGAGTACAGCGCCAGGGCCCAGCTGTGCGGCGGGGTCCACAGGAAGATGATGGCGAACAGCAGCCACGCCTGCCACGGCGCCTGGCCCGTCGCCGCCGCCCAGCCGATCACCGGCGGAAAGGCGCCCGCCGCCCCGCCGATGACGATGTTCTGGGGCGTCCGGCGCTTCAGCAGCAGGGTGTAGAAGCCGGCGTAATAGACGATGGTCAGGGCCAGCAGCCCCGCCGCCAGCCAGTTGGCGTTCATGCCCAACAGCATGACCGAGAACAGGCTCAGGATCACGCCGAACGCCATGGCGTCGTTCTTCCTGACCCGCCCCGCCGCCACCGGGCGGCCGCGCGTGCGGCGCATCAGGGCGTCGGTCTCGCCTTCCAGCGCCATGTTCAGCGCCCCGGCGGCGCCCGCGCCCACGGCGATGCACAGGATGGCGATGGCGGCGACCAGCGGATTGACCGACCCCGGCGCGACGATCAGCCCGGTCGCGGCGGTGAACACCACCAGCGACATCACGCGCGGCTTCAACAGCTGGAAGAAGTCTTCCGGCTGGGCGGTCGAGAGGGCGGGGGGGGTGAGGTCAGTCGGGGTCACGATGGTCATCTTCTACACCGTCACCCTGGGGCTTGTCCCGAGGGTCCACGTCTCCACGATACGAAAAGGGCCTCGAACATTCCGCCCGAGGCCCTTCGCAGTCTTTCAGGTCCGCTTCCGCCGTGAGCCCTCGGGCCAAGCCCGAGGGTGACGCAAGAGGTTTAGTGCTCGTCGCCCTTGACCACAGGCAGTTCGTTGAACTGGTGCGTCGGCGGCGGAGAGGACAGGGTCCACTCCAGGGTCGTGGCGCCCTCGCCCCACGGATTGGCCACGCCGGGCCGGCGACGGATCGCCGCCTCGGCCAGCATGATCAGGAACACCACCACGCCGACCGCCGTGATCGCATAGCCGATCGACGAGACGTGGTTCCACAGGGTGAAGGCGTCGGGATAGTCGATGTAGCGGCGCGGCATCCCCTGCAGACCCAGGAAGTGCTGCGGGAAGAAGACCAGGTTCACGCCCACGAACATGATCCAGAAGTGCAGCGCGCCCAGAAACTCGTTGTACTTCACCCCGAACATCTTCTCGAACCAGTAGTAGAAGCCCGCGAAGATGGCGAAGACGGCGCCCAGCGACAGCACATAGTGGAAGTGGGCCACCACGTAATAGGTGTCGTGCAGGCTGTAATCGATGCCGGCGTTCGACAGGACCACGCCGGTCACGCCGCCGACGGTGAACAGGAAGATGAAGCCGATCGCCCACAGCATGGGCGTCTTGAAGCTGATGGAGCCGCCCCACATGGTGGCGATCCAGCTGAAGATCTTCACGCCCGTCGGCACCGCGATGATCATGGTGGCGGCGATGAAATAGGCGCGCAGATTGATGCTCATGCCGACCGTGTACATGTGGTGCGCCCACACGATGAAGCCGACGAAGCCGATGGCCACCATGGCGTAGGCCATGGCCAGATAGCCGAACACGGGCTTGCGGCTGAAGGTCGAGACGATGTGGCTGATGATGCCGAAGCCCGGCAGGATCAGGATGTACACTTCCGGGTGACCGAAGAACCAGAACAGGTGCTGGTACATGATCGGATCGCCGCCGCCGGCGGGATCGAAGAAGTGGGTGTGGAAGTTGCGGTCCGTCAGCAGCATGGTGATGGCGCCGGCCAGCACGGGCAGCGACAGCAGCAGCAGGAAGGCGGTGATCAGCACCGACCAGGCGAACAGCGGCATCCGGTGCAGGGTCATGCCCGGGGCGCGCATGTTCAGGATGGTGGTGATGAAGTTGATCGCGCCCAGGATCGAGCTGGCGCCCGCGACGTGCAGGGCGAAGATGGCCAGGTCGAAGGCGGGGCCGACGTGGCCCGAGGTCGACAGCGGGGGATAGGCCGTCCAGCCGCCGCCGAAGCCCTTGCCCGGCCCGCCGTCGACGAACATCGACAGGATCAGCAGGCACCAGGCGGCGACCAGCAGCCAGAAGGAGATGTTGTTCATGCGCGGGAAGGCCATGTCCGGCGCCCCGATCATGATGGGCACGAACCAGTTGCCGAAACCGCCGATCATCGCCGGCATGACCATGAAGAAGATCATGATCAGGGCGTGGGCCGTGACCACGGCGTTGTAGCCGTGCTTGGACTGCTCCACGAGACCCAGGAGCTGGATCGACGAGCCTTCCTTGAAGATCTGGATGCCCGGCTCGGCCAGTTCCCAGCGGATCAGACCCGACAGGGCGCCGCCCACGATGCCCGCCATGATGGCGAACATCAGATAGAGCGTGCCGATGTCCTTGTGATTGGTCGACAGGAACCAGCGGGTGAAGAAGCCCACCTTGTGGTCGTCGTGATGATGGTGGTCGTGGGCGTGACCGATGGGGGTCGCGTCACGGGTTACGGTAGCGTCAGCCATATGTCTTTTCGCCTCTTACTGGGCGGCCGGCGCGGCGGGCGCCGCGGCGGGAACGGGTTGAGCGCCGGGAGCGACGGC
>NZ_DALZQC010000001.1:0-74840 GCF_032017145.1 Brevundimonas sp. | reverse complement strand
GCGACGCCTGCCGCCAACGGCCCCGCCGCCCTGCCGGAAAGCCCGACCGTAAAGGCGATCAAGCGTCGCGGGCGTCTGAACTGCGGCGTTCACCAGGGTTTGGTCGGCTTCGCCTATACCGACAACCGGGGGCAATGGCGCGGGTTCGACGTGGACTTCTGCCGCGCCACGGCTGCGGCGGTGCTGGGCGACGCCAATGCGGTGCGGTTCGTGCCCCTGTCGGCGGCGGACCGGTTCGCCGCCCTGAACGACGGCCGGATCGATGTGTTGTGGCGCAACTCGTCCTGGACGATGACGCGCGACGCGGGAGAGGGCTTCGTATTCGCTGGGGTCAACTATTACGACGGCCAGGGTTTTCTGGTCCGCCGCTCGCTGAACCTGAACAGCGCGACGGAGCTGACGGGCGCGCGGGTGTGCGTTCAGTCCGGCTCGACCTCTCAGGCCAACGCCGCCGACTATTTCCGATCGCGCGGGATCGAATATCGGCCCGTGGTCTTCGACACCGAGGAGGCGGCGCGCGACGCCTATAACCGCGAGGACTGCGACGCCTTCAGCGCCGACATCTCGGCCCTGGCGGCGGCCCGCACGGTGCTGAGCAATCCCAACGAACATGTGATCCTGTCGGACGTAGCGTCCAAGGAGCCGCTGGGGCCGGTGCTGAAGGCAGGCGACGAGCGCTGGGCCGCGACCGTGCGCTGGACGCTGAACGCCCTGATGCTGGCGGAGGAACTGGGCGTGACGCGCGAAGGCGCCGACGACCTGACCAAGAGCGCGACCGACCCGCGCATGCGGCGACTGTTGGGGGCGGAGGGTGATTTCGGTCCGATGCTGGGTCTGTCCAAAACCTGGGCCAAGGATGCGGTCTCGGCGGTCGGAAACTATGGCGAGATCTTCGAGCGGAATCTGGGATCGCAATCCGCGCTCGACCTGGACCGCGGTTTGAACGCACAATGGAACGCGCGCCCTGCCGGCTTGATCTATGGCCTGCCGATCCGATAAGCGCCCAAAGCAGGACTGCTTCCTGGGGGAAAGATGACCGAGACGAAACGCGGCCTTGCGCTGCATTGGCTGATGCTGATCGGCTTTTCCGTGGGGCTGGTCGGGGGGCTGCTGGTCAATCTGGCCGTCGGCGCCGATACGGCCTGGGTCGTCTGGCTGACGGACAATGTGACCGGACCGATCGGTCAGATCTTCCTACGCCTGCTGTTCATGATGGTGATCCCGCTGCTCTTCTCGGCCCTGGTGGTCGGGGTGGCCGAGATGGGCGACCTCAGCGCCCTGGGCCGCGCGGGCGTCAAGACCCTGTTGCTGACCCTGGTGGTGTCCAGCATCGCCGTGGTCATCGGCCTTGTGATGGTCAATGTCTTCCAGCCCGGTCGCGGAGTCGACCCGGCGGTGGCGCAGCAACTGCTGGCCCAGGGCAAGGACGGGGCGGCCAGCATCGTTCAGACCGGACGCGACAGTTCGATACAACTGGGCGACTTCTTCCTGGATCTGGTGCCGTCCAATGCGGTCACGGCGGCGGCGGAGAACGCCATCCTGCCGCTGATGGTGTTCGCCCTGTTCTTCGGCATCGGTCTGGTCATGGCCAAGAGCCCGGCGACGGATCGGCTGCAGGAGGTGATCCAGGGGATTTTCGAGGTCTCCATGACCCTGATCAACCTGTTCATCAAACTGGCCCCGCTGGCCATCGCCTGCCTGATGTTCAACCTGGCGGCCCTGTTCGGATGGGATCTGCTGGTGCGGCTGGCGGCCTTCGTCGGCGTCGCGGTGGGGGCGATGGCGATCCATATGTTCGTCGTCTACCCGCTGGTGATCTGGCTGCTGGCCGGACGTTCGCCCATCGCCTTCTTCAAGGGCGTGCGCGAGCCGATGGTCGTGGCCTTCTCGACCGCCTCGTCCAACGCCTCGCTGCCCGTGTCGCTGAAGGCGGCCGAAGAGCAGCTGAAGCTGCCGCGCAAGATCGCCCGCTTCGTCCTGACCGTGGGCGCCACCGCCAACCAGAACGGCACCGCCCTGTTCGAAGGCGTGACGGTGCTGTTCCTGGCCCAGTTCTTCGGCGTCGATCTGACGATCACCCAGCAGGTGGTGGTGATGCTGGTTTGCATTCTGGGCGGCGTGGGGACGGCGGGCGTGCCGGCCGGCTCCCTGCCGGTGGTGGCCATGATCCTGGTGATGGTGAAGGTGCCGCCCGAGGGCATCGGCCTGATCCTGGGCGTCGACCGTTTCCTGGACATGTGCCGCACCACGCTGAACGTGACCGGCGATCTGGTCCTGGCGACCGTGGTGTCGCGCGGCGAGGCCGATACGTCGGACGCACAAGATCTGGACGAGGCGGAACGCCTGCCTGGCGCCGCTCGACGCGGCCTGACACACGAAACGGTCTGAAGGGATCAGTCGATTTGGACGGGCGTGTCCGCACGCCCGCCCCATTCCGACCAGGAGCCGTCGTACAGGCGCGACGGCAGACCTAGCTCGGCCAAGCCCAGCGTCAGGATGGCGGCGGTGACGCCAGAGCCGCAGGTGGTGATCGCGGGCCGATCCAGATCCACCCCAGCGTCGACGAAGACCTGGGCCAGGGCGTCGCCGCGCTTCATCTTGCCGTCGGGATCGAGCAGTCGGCCGAAGGGCAGGTTGAGAGCGCCCGGCATATGGCCGCTACGAACGCCGGGGCGCGGTTCGGCCGCCTGGCCCGCGAACCGGGCGGCGCCGCGCGCGTCGATGACCTGAGCGCCCCCATCCAGGGCGTCGCGAACATCGTCCAGCCCGGCGACGGCGGATGGCGTCGCGATTGCATCGAACACGGCGGGCTGGGGGGCGGCGGCTACTTGCCCCACCGCATACCCCTGAGACCGCCACAGAGGCAGACCGCCATCCAGAACCCGCACATCGTGCGCGCCCATAGTCCTGAACATCCACCAGACGCGGGCGGCCGAGAACAGCCCGGCCGTGTCATAGACAACGATCAGATCGTCCGCCGCCACGCCGAGCGCGCCAGCCGCTTCGGCGAAGGCCGTTGGGGTCAGCATCATATGCGGCAGGGGACTGTCGCGGTCCGACACGGCGTCCAGATCGAAGAAGACGGCCCCCGGAATATGCGCCTGCGCGAAATCGGCGCGCGCGTCGCGGCCGTCCAGATGCCAGCTGGCGTCGACGATCCGCAGATTGGGCTGGCCCAGCCGGTCCGCCAGGTCTTCGGCCGAGATCAGAAAGCTCATGCGCGCGCCAGGGTCAGTTGGATCACATCGGTGCGGGCCGAGCGGAAGCCCGCCTCGCAATAGGCCAGATAAAAGCGCCACAGACGCCGGAACCGTTCATCGAAACCCTTCATGCGGCTGATGTCGCCCCAGGCCGCCTGGAACCGCTCGTCCCAGAGTTTCAGCGTCTCGGCGTAGTCCTGTCCGAACCGCTCCACCGCCTGCCAGGTCAGGCCCGCGGCCTTCGTCACCGGCGCCAGCCGCGCTTCGGACGGCAGCATTCCGCCAGGGAAGACGTATTTCTGGATGAAGTCGGTGCGGGCGTTGTATTCGTCGAACAGGGCGTCTTGGATGGTGATGATCTGCAATCCCGCCACGCCGCCTGGCGTCAGGACGTCGTGGATCTTGCCGAAATAGGCGGGCCAGTATTCCTTGCCCACCGCCTCGAACATCTCGATGGAGGCGACGCGGTCGAAGCGACCTTGCACATCGCGATAGTCGATCAACTGGATGTCGGCGCGATCCGACAGACCGGCGTTGGACAGCCGCGCCTTGGCGAAATCGTGCTGCTCCGTTGAAATCGTGATGCCCGTGACGCGGGCGCCGATGTCGCGCGCCACGAACTCGGCGAAGCCGCCCCAGCCGCAGCCGATCTCCAGCACGGTCATGCCGGGTCTTATGTCCATCATCCGGGCCAGGGCGGCGTATTTCTCGCGCTGGGCGGCCTCAAGCGGTTCGCCGGCACGGCCGAAACGGGCCGAGGAATAGGTCATCGAGCCGTCCAGCCAACTGGCGTAGAAGGCGTTGCCCAGGTCGTAATGGGCGTGGATGTTCTTTTTGGAGCCGGTGCGGCTGTTGCGGTTGCCGCGATGCGACAGCCAGTTGACCGCCATCATCAGCCAGTTGCCGTCGAACAGGCGGCGGATGTGGTCGTAGTTGTCGACCAGCGTCTCCAAAAGGGCGGCCAGATGGGGGCTATCCCATTCGCCGGCCATATAGGCCTCGGCGAACCCGATGTCGCCGGCGGCCAGAACGCGGCGCGCGAAGCGGTAATCCTTGACGTTCAGAATACCACAGGGTCCCGGACGGTCGCCCTGCAGGACATGAACCTCGCCGTTCGGCAGCTGGACCGTCAACCGCCCAAAGGTCCAGTTCCTGGCCAGCAGGCGCAGCATCATCGCAAACACCCGCGGGGTCTGGCGGATGACGGTTTCGAGATCGGCGCTGGCGACGCTCATGCTTGGACTTTCGGCTTGGAGAACATGTCGGTCAATCGCGATCGCTGTGATCGTCGCCGCGACCGGAGACGGTTTTCAGGGCGGCGAGCGCGCGGGCGCGGGCCTTCTCGTGCTCAACAATTGGGCGGGGATAGTCGTGGCCTAGGCGCACGCCCGCCTCGCGCAACACCTCGGCCGGCGCCGTCCAGGGGGCGTGGAGCCAGCGGTCGGGCAGGCCGGCCAATTCGGGAACCCAGCGGCGCACATAGCCCCCCTTAGGATCGAACTTCTCGCCTTGGGCGATGGGGTTGAAGATACGGAAATAGGGCGAAGCGTCGGCGCCGGAACCCGCGACCCACTGCCAGTTCTGCACATTGCTGGCCAGGTCGGCGTCCACCAGCGTATCCCAGAACCAGGCTTCGCCTTCGCGCCAGTCGATCAGCAGATGTTTGATCAGGAAGGAGGCGACGATCATGCGTACGCGATTGTGCATCCAGCCGGTGGTCCACAGCTGGCGCATCCCAGCGTCCACCAGCGGATAGCCGGTTTGGCCGCGCTTCCAGGCCTCAAGATCCTTTGGATCGTGGTGCCAGGGCATGGCGTCGTATTCGGGGCGGAAGGCTCTGTCGACGATATAGGGGAAGTGATGCAGCAGATGGGCCGAGAACTCGCGCCAGCCGATCTCGGCGACGAACTTTTCGGCCTCGGCGGGCGAGACCTTGCCAGCCTCGGCGGCTTGGCGGGCGCGGTCGATGGCGTGCCACGGACTGATCTCGCCCCAATGCAGATGCGGGGACAGGCGGCTGGACGCGGGGCGGTCCGGGAAGTCCCGGTCATTCGTATAGGTCGCCAGTCCATCGGCGAGGAAGGTCGACAGCGCCTCGGCCGCGCCCGCCTCGCCCGGCGTCCAGTCGAAGCCGCCGGACCAGTCTGGGGACGCGGGATGCAGGCCCCAGTCGTCCAAATCGTCGCTGACTATCCCGCTAGGCGTCTCGATTTGTCGTGGGCCGGTGGTATGGGGCGGGGCCTCCGACACCGAAAGCAGCGCCTTAAGAAAGGGCGTGAAGATCTTGTATGGATTCCCCGATCCGTTCAGCACTTCGCCTGGCCTACACATCAGAGCGCCGTTGAAACCCCGGCATTCGACAGCGTCGGCCTTCAGGCCATGGGCGATCTCCGCGTCCTGTTCGAAGGCTTCCGGCTCGAACAGGCGGTTCATGAAGACGGCGTCGGCGCCGGTCTCCGCGATCAGGCCCTGCAAGACAGGCGCAGCGCCACCACGCCGCAGGATCAGATGCGCGCCGCGATCGGTCAGTTCGGCGTCCAGGGAGCGCAGGGACTTGTCCAGCCACCATTGCGACGCCGCGCCGATGGGGCGATCATAATGGTCGTCCAGGATGAACACCGGCAGGACGGGCCGTCCCGTCTCGGCCGCATGGTTCAGGGCCGGATTGTCGTGAAGCCGCAGATCGCGCCTGAACCAGAGAATGACGGGCTTATTGGCCAAGCGGGCGAACTCCGTGATAACTTGCGCTCATCGCCGACGAGCGCCAACTGATGGCCTCAGACGTGCGGCATCCCGCACGCCAGACCCACTCAATGCAGAAAGCCGTACCCGTGAGCCGACCCAACGCTGTCATTACGTTGTCCGAAGGTCTTCGGACGCCTGTCGTCGTCGGCGGCGGCGCACGAATCGCCTTCATCGCCGGACCGTGCCAGATGGAAAGCCGCCAGCACGCGCTGGAAACGGCGCATCAGTTGAAGGAAATCGGCGAGCGGCTGAATGCGGGCATCATCTACAAGACCAGTTTCGACAAGGCCAACCGCACCAGCGCCAGCGCCGCGCGCGGCATCGGCCTGAAGGAGGCCCTGCCGATCTTCGCCGAAATCCGCGAGGTCACCGGCCTGCCGACCCTGACCGACGTCCATTCCGAGGCCCAGTGCGGGCCGGTGGGCGAGGTTGTGGACGTGCTGCAGATTCCCGCCTTCCTCAGCCGCCAGACCGATCTGTTGCTGGCCGCCGCCGCCACGGGCAAGGCGATCAACATCAAGAAGGGCCAGTTCCTGGCGCCTTGGGACATGAAGAACGTCATCGCCAAGGTCGTCGGGGCGGGCAATCCGAACGTCATGGCCTGCGAACGCGGCGCCAGCTTCGGCTACAACACCCTGGTCAGCGACATGCGGGCGCTGCCGGTGCTACGCGACATCGGCTGTCCGGTCGTGTTCGACGCGACCCACAGCGTCCAGCAGCCGGGCGGGCAGGGCACGTCGTCGGGCGGCCAGCGCGAATTCGTGCCGGTCTTGGCGCGCGCCGCTGTTTCTGTGGGCGTGGACGCCGTCTTCATCGAGACCCATCCCGATCCCGACAATGCCCCCTCGGATGGCCCGAACATGGTGCCGCTGGGTCAATTCGAGGCCCTGGCCGCGCAACTGATCGCCTTCGACGAACTGGCCATCAAACTGGGCGCCAAGGCGCCGGTGGCGCAGGCGGCGTGAATCCTCTAGGTCGGGCGAATGTCTGACACCCTGGATCTGGGCGCCCTGCAGAGCCTGCTGGAGCGTGTGCGCGGCCTGAAGATCGCCTGCGTCGGCGACCTGATGCTGGATCGCTACGTCTATGGCGAAGTCAGCCGCATCTCGCCCGAGGCGCCGATCCCTGTGCTGCGCGCCGCGCGCACCGTGGCCATGCCCGGCGGGGTGGGCAATGTGGCGCGCAACATTGCGGCCCTAGGCGGCATCGCGCGTCTGGGCGCCGTGGTCGGAGACGATGCGGCGGGGGCGGAGCTGACGGCCCTGATCGCCGCCGAAGCGGGCATTGAGGATGTGCTGGTCAGGCCTGCGTGGGCGGCGACCATCGTCAAGACGCGGTTCGTCTCGGCGGGGCAGCAGTTGCTGCGACTGGACGACGAGGCGGCGCCGGTTAGGGTCGAGGATTCGGGCGCATTTTCCGATGCTTGTGTCTATCTTCTGTCGGACTATGCGAAGGGCGTCGTCGGGGACGCCTTGATCGCGGCGGCCCTGACGGCGGCCAAGGCTTCGGGCGCGCCGGTCGTGGTTGATCCGAAGGGGCGCGACTTCGCCCGCTACGGCGCGGTGGACGTCATCAAGCCCAACGCCTCGGAGCTGGCGGCGGCGACGGGTCTGCCGGTCGGAACGGACGCGGAGGTGGAGGCGGCGCTGGAGGCCCTGCTGGCCGCCACCACCGCCAAGGCCGTGATCGTTACGCGCGCCGGCAAGGGCATGAGCCTGGCCAGGCGGGGTGCGCCGGTGAGGCATTTCCCTGGCCGGGCGCGCGAGGTGTTCGACGTGTCCGGCGCCGGCGACACGGGTCTGGCCGCCATCGGCCTGGCTCTGGGCGCGGGCGCCTCGCTTGAGACGGCGGTGCAGTTCGCCATCCTGGCCTCGGGCGTGGTGGTCGGCAAGGCGGGCACCGCCGTGGTCACGCCGGCCGAACTGATCGAGGCCGAAATGAGCCAACACGCCAGCGCCGCCGTCGCCAAGGTCACGCCGCTGGACGAACTGGCCGCCGAGGTCGAGACGTGGCGGCGTCAGGGGCTGAAGGTCGGCTTCACCAACGGCTGTTTCGACATTCTACACCGGGGCCACGTCGCCTATCTGGCCCAGGCGCGCAGCTGGTGCGACCGGCTGGTGGTGGCGCTGAACACCGACGCCTCCGTCCGGCGATTGAAGGGCGAGGGGCGGCCGGTCAACGATCTGGACAGTCGCGCGGTCGTCATCGGCGGCCTGGCCAGCGTTGATCGCGTGACCAGTTTCGACGATCCGACGCCGCTGGCGCTGATCGAAAGACTGCGGCCTGACGTCCTGATCAAGGGGTCGGACTATACGCGCGAGGGCGTGGTGGGCGGCGATCTGGTCGAAAGCTGGGGCGGCGAGGTGAAGCTGGCCGATTTCAAGGACGGTTTCTCGACCACCCGGACCATAGAGAAGATGACCACCGGCGCCCCGACCGCACCGGCGACAGGACAAGAGCAATGACCCCGCGCATGATCGTGGTGACCGGCGGCGCCGGCTTCATCGGCTCCAACATCGTGGCGCGCCTGACGGCCGAGACGGCCTATGACGTCGTGGTCTGCGATCGCCTGGAAACGGCCGATCTGGCCAAGTGGAAGAACCTGGCCAAACATCCTATCGCCGACTTCTGGTCGCCCGAAGAGCTTTTCGAACAGCTGGAACGCCACGCCGAGCGGATCGAGGCCGTCGTCCATATGGGCGCGATCTCTTCAACGACGGAGCCGGATGCGGACCTGATCCTGCGGACCAACTTCACCCTGTCGCGCGACCTGTGGGATTGGTGCGCCATCCGTGACGCGCGGATGATCTACGCCTCGTCGGCGGCGACCTATGGCGACGGAGAGACCGGGTTCAACGACGATAACGATGCGGAGTCACTGTCTCAGCTTCGGCCGCTGAACGCCTATGGCTATTCGAAGATGCTGTTCGACCAGTATGCGGTGCGTCAGGCGGACCGAGGACAGGCGCCGCGTCAGTGGGCCGGACTGAAATTCTTCAACGTCTATGGTCCGAACGAGGGCCACAAGGGCGGGATGAAGTCGGTCGTGGCCCAGATCTGGCCCAGTGTTCAGGCGGGTGAGACCGTGACCCTGTTCCGCTCGCACAATCCGAACTACGCCGACGGGGGGCAGATGCGGGACTTCGTCTATGTCGACGACGTGGTCGATATCATCGAATTCCTGCTGCAGTCGCCCGAGGTGTCGGGCGTGTTCAACGCCGGGTCGGGTCAGGCGCGGTCGTTCGCGGACCTGGCCAAGGCGACCTTCGCCGCAGCGGGCCAGTCGCCGTCCATCGACTATGTCGATACGCCGGTCTCGATCCGGGATCGCTACCAGTATTTTACGGAAGCGCGCATGGACCGCATTCGCGCCGCCGGCTTCCAGGGGCAGTCGACGCCGTTGGAAGAGGGCGTTCGTCGCTATGTCCAGAACTTCCTGTCCACGGCCGATCCATACCGCTGATGCGTAGGCTGACCTTCAGGCAATGGGTCGGCTATGCGGGGTTCGCCGCCGTCTTCGTGATGACCGCCGCCGTCGCCGTCTGGAGCGGAGATATATTGCGGGCCGGTCTGGACCCTCAGGTGCCGTTCCAGACCTATGAGCCGCCGGCCGAGCCGGACTATCGTTCGGCCCTGTCCTGGGCGTTGCAGGACGACGGGCGGTCGGATCATGCCTCGGTCTTCTTCGTGATGCCGACGACCTTCGATGGCGGGTCGGGCTGGAACGGGGCCATCAATGACGCGCGGGCCAACGCCTATATGCGCCGCGTCGTCCTGCCGAACTATGCGTCGCCGTTCGCGCGCGAGGCCAAGGTCAGCGCGCCGCTGTATCGTCAGGCCAGCCTCTACACCCGTCTGACCTTGCGCGACGACGCGCGCGAGGCCAGGGCCTTCGCCTATGGGGACGTGAAGCGGGCCTTCGATCTGTGGCTGCAGAACCATCCGAACGGGCCCATCGTCATTGCAGGGGTGGAGCAGGGCGGCGAACTGGCGGCCCGTCTGGTGCGCGAGGAATTGCAGGCCCATCCGGCGCTGAAGGCGCGCCTGGCGGCCGCCTATTTGATCGAGACGTTGGTCAGTCGCGAAATGTTCGATGGACGGATCGCGGCTTGCGACGCCGCCGACCAGACCGGCTGTCTGGTGGCCTGGATGTCGGTGCAGGAGGGCGATGAGTCAGCCGCCCGCCGCGCTCTTCGTCGCGCGCTGGAGTGGAACGACCGTGGCGAACTGGTCGGGCTGGAGACCGCGCCGATCTGCGTCAATCCGGTCACCGACGCCAGCGATCAACCTCGGGCCGAGGCGCGCCAGCACAGCGGGGCCACGAACGCCACGGGCCTTGAATGGGGCGCGCGGCCGGCCTTGACCGGGCGGCTGATCTCGACCGAATGTCGCGGCGGTTTGCTGTGGCACAGCGCGCCGGACGCCGACTTCCTGACGGCTGCTGGAAGCTGGGCCGATCGGCGCAAGATCGTGCCCTACAATCTGTTTTACGGCGATATCGAGCGCGACGTGGCGACGCGGGTCGGCGCGTGGCGGCGGCGAAACGGCGCCTGAGACAACAGGCGCCGCCGGTTTCTGTGGCGCCGCTCGCGCGCAGCGGGTAGGCTCGACGCCTCAGGGAGGACCCGAATGGACGTGACCACCATCTTTGCCGGCGTCGTGCTGCTGCTGGCCATCGTGCTCTTGATCAGCGTGATCAAGATCGTGCCTCAAGGCCGTGAATTCACGGTCGAACGTTTCGGAAAATACACCAAGACCCTGAGCCCCGGCATCGGCTTCCTGACGCCGTTCGTGGAGCGGGTCGGCCGTCGCATGAACATGATGGAGCAGGTGCTGGACGTCCCGACTCAGGAGGTCATCACCAAGGACAACGCCATGGTGAAGGTGGACGGCATCGTCTTCATCCAGGTGATGGATTCCGCCCGCGCCGCCTATCGCGTCGACGATCTGCCCTATGCGATCTCCCAACTGTGCATGACCAATCTGCGGACGGTGGTCGGTTCGATGGAGCTGGACGAGGTGCTGAGCCAGCGTGACAGCATCAACACCCGACTGCTGCACGTCATCGATGCGGCGACCGAGCCCTGGGGCGTCAAGGTTAACCGGATCGAGATCAAGGACCTGACCCCGCCGACCGACATCACCAACGCCATGGCCCGCCAGATGAAGGCCGAGCGCGAGCGCCGCGCCGTCATCACCGAGGCTGACGGCGAAAAGTCCGCCGCCATCGCCCGCGCCGAGGGCGCCAAACAGGCCGCCATCCTGCAGGCCGAGGGCCGCAAGGAAGCCGCCTTCCGCGACGCCGAGGCCCGCGAACGCGAAGCCGAGGCCGAGGCCCGCGCCACCGCCATGGTGTCGGAAGCCATCGCGCGCGGCGACGTGAACGCCATCAACTATTTCGTGGCGCAGAAATACGTCGAGGCCTTCGCCGAACTGGCCCGCAGCCCGCAGCAGCGCACCGTCATCGTGCCGGCCGAAATGGGCGCCCTGGTCGGCACCATCGCCGGCATCGGCGAGATGGTCGGCCTGGCCAAGCAGCAGAGCGGATCCGCGACGGCGCCCGCACGTCCCGCCCCGCCGCGTCGCCCCGCGCCCGGCAGCGTCCCGCCGTCCGCCTGATCCATTTAGAAAGCTGATCGATGACCGCGCTCGCCGATTTCTATGTCGCCCAGCCGTTCTGGATCTGGCTGGCCGTTGGCGTGCTGCTGCTGGCGGTCGAGGCGATGTTCTCGACCGAATGGCTGCTGTGGCCAGCCGTCTCGGCCGGGGTCGTCGCGGTGATGACGGCGGCGGGCGTGCGGCTGGGCCTGCCCGGCGAGGTGGCGGTGTTCGCTCTCTTGACTGTGATATCGACCCTGCTGTCGCGCCGACTGATCGCCAAGGCCAATCCCGACGGCCCCGACATCAACGACCGCGACAGCCGCCTGATCGGCCAGAGGGCGAGGGTGGTCCAAGGCTTCGTCGATGGACGGGGCCGGGTCTTCGTTTCCGGCGCCGAATGGTCGGCCGAGATCGAGGGCGAGGCGCCGGGAGAGGGGCAGGACGTCGTGGTCAAGCGTGTCGACGGCTCGCGCCTGACGGTTCAGGCCAGCCTCTGAACCGTTACGCGGTCGCCCGCGTTGGCGTGGAATGACCAGTCAGAATGTCGCAGCCGACGGCCTGCCCACGCCCCGGCGCTATTGGGCCATCGTGTCCATCGGCCTGGGCATAACCCTGGCTGTCCTGGACGGCGCCATCGCCAACGTGGCCCTGCCGTCCATCGCCCGCGATCTGCAGGCGTCGGCCGCAGCCTCGATCTGGATCGTCAACGCTTATCAAATCGCCATCGTCGTGGCCCTGTTGCCGCTGGCGTCGCTGGGCGAGATCGTGGGGTATCGCCGTGTGTCCCAGGTCGGGCTGGCGGTCTTCACCCTGGCGTCGATCGCCTGCGCCCTGTCCGATTCGATCCTGACCCTCAGCCTGGCGCGGGTGCTTCAGGGGTTCGGCGCGGCCGGGATCATGAGCGTGAACGGCGCCCTGGTGCGCTTCACCTATCCGCAGCGAATGCTGGGGCCGGCTGTCGGCATCAATGCGGTGATCGTATCGATGGCGGCAGCGGCTGGCCCGACCATCGCCAGCGCGATCCTCAGCGTCGGCGAATGGCGTTGGCTGTTCGCGCTGAACATCCCCTTGGGCGTCCTGGCGGTTTCGATGGCGGGGTTCACCCTGCCGCACAATCCCCTGCAGAAGCGACGGCTGAACATCGTCGGCGCCCTGTTGAGCGCGGCCGCCTTCGGCTTTGTCATCACCGGGATGCAGGCGCTGGCGCATGGCGAGGCGTCAATCTTCGGCTTCGGCCTGACAGGGCTGGGGCTGGTGGCGGGCGTCCTGCTGATCCGGCACGAGAAGCCCAGCAAGACGCCGTTGATCCCGCTGGACCTGCTGGCCCGACCGATGTTCGCCCTGTCGGTGGCGACGTCCATCATTTCCTTCACCGCCCAGATGATGGCCTTCGTGGCCTTGCCCTTCTTCCTGCAGGGAGCACTGGGGCTGAGCGCGGTCCAGACGGGGCTGCTGATGACCCCGTGGCCGCTGGGGACCATGTTCGCTGCGCCGCTGGCCGGGGCTCTGTCGGATCGATACTCGGCTGGCATGCTGGGGGCCGTGGGGCTGACGCTGTTCGCCTGCGGGCTTATGGCGTTGAGCCTGTTGACCGCCGAATCGTCGCATTTCGACATCGTGTGGCGCATGGCCCTGTGCGGAGCCGGATTCGGCTTCTTCCAGTCGCCCAACAACCGCGCCATGTTGTCGGAGGCTCCGCGAGAGCGGGCCGGGGCGGCCGGCGGCGCCCTGGGGACCGCCCGCGTCCTGGGTCAGTCGATGGGCGCCGTGGTCGTGGCCTTTCTGCTGTCGGCCGCGCCACAGACGGGCGTGCGGCACGGCTTCCAGCTCGCCGCCATCGCCGCCCTGTTCGGCGCGGTCATGAGTGGATCACGCATCCGGCGCCGCCCGTCCGAGCCGGAAAAGGAAGTCGAGGTTGTCTAGCGGGCCTTCAGCTCCGTCACGCCGCGATTCGCCAGTTGGTCCGCGCGTTCGTTCAACTCATGGCCGGCGTGACCCTTGACCCAGCGCCATTTGACGTCGTGACGCGCGCGGGCGGCGTCCAGTCGCTGCCACAGGTCGGCGTTCTTGACCGGCTTCTTGTCGGCCGTCAGCCAGCCGCGCGCCTTCCAACCGCGCATCCATTCGGTGATTCCCTGCATCACATATTTGCTGTCGGTATGCAGCTCGACCTTGCAGGGTCGTTTCAGGGCCTCCAGCGCCATGATGGCGGCCATCAGCTCCATGCGGTTGTTGGTGGTGTTGGCCTCACCGCCCCACAGTTCCTTTTCGTGACCGCCGCCCGCCTGGAGCACGGCGCCCCAGCCGCCGGGGCCGGGATTGCCCTTGCAGGCGCCGTCGGTGTGAATGATGACGTGATCGGAGGGACTCATGGTCGCGCAGGCCTACAGCCTCCCTTGGCGAGACGCCATGACTGCGCCTATATGCGGGTCGAATAAGAGTGGATGGGATCGGATGACCGATCCCCGCGAGGAGAATACGCCATGGGCTCCCTGAGCATCTGGCACTGGGCCATCGTCATCGTCGTTGTCGCGCTGCTGTTCGGCGGGCGCGGCAAGTTGTCCGGCATCATGGGCGACGCCGCCAAGGGCATCCGCGCCTTCAAGGACGGCCTGAAGGACGAAGACAAGAAGGACGGTCCGCACGAGGGCGTCAGCTCGTTGCCGCGCACCGAGGCGGAAAAGGAAGAGCTGAAGCGCTAACGTCGTCTGTAAGGGTTGACGCATGGGCGGGCTCGCCCCCGGAGTGGGGGGTTTCGAATTAGTGGTGATCGGCATCGTGGCCCTGCTTGTGGTGGGGCCAAAGGATTTGCCGATCCTGATGCGTCGTGTCGGCCAGATGGTGGCAAAGGCGCGCGCGATGGCCAATGAGTTCCGCACCAGTTTCGACGAAATGGCGCGACAGTCTGAGCTGGACGACCTGCGCAAGGAGGTCGAGGCGCTGCGGACCGGGCAGGGGACGATGTTTCCGCTGGGGCCCGAGGCCGATGCGGCGTTCAAGGACATCAACGCCGGACTGACCGCGCCGACGACCTCGACGCCCCTGCCGGCGCCCGCGCCCGAGGCGCCGGTCATGACGCCGGCGGCGGACGAATGGCCCGATGTGGGTGCGTCGGCGAACATCGAGCCTGCTGTCGCGCCCCCGGCCAAACGTAAACCGGCCGCCAAGAGGGCCGCGACCAAGCCGACGACCACCGCCAAGGCCAAGGGGCCGAAAACGGCCCTGGACAAACCCAAGGCGGCCAAGCCGGCTGCGACCAAGACCGTCAAGACCGCTGCGGCCAAGCCCGCCAAGCCCAAGGTCACGCGAAAGAAGGCTGTCGATCTTTGACCCTGTCCGATCGTGACGAAGCCGAGATCGAGGCGTCGCGCGCGCCCCTGATGGACCATCTGATCGAGCTGCGTCGGCGGCTGCTGATTTGCGTGATCGCCTTCGCGGTCGGCTTCATCGGCTGTTTCGCCTTTTCCGAGCCCATCTATCTGTTTCTGGTCAAGCCGTTCGTCGCGGCCCAGGCCTTCTATTCGTCGGTCGGCCCGCATGGCCACGTCTCGCCGCTGGACCTGATCCTGGGCACGGCCGGGCTGAAGGCCCTGCCGCACGTCAACGGCCATACGGTCAATCTGATCTATACGGCGCCGCTGGAAATCCTGTTCACCAAGATGAAGCTGGCCGGGTTCGGCGCGGTGTTCGTGGCCTTCCCCGTGCTGGCCTGGCAGTTGTATCGCTTCGTGGCGCCAGGGCTTTACCGCAACGAGCGCGGCGCCTTCCTGCCGTTCCTGGTGGCGGCGCCGTTGCTGTTCCTGCTCGGGGCGGCGCTGGTCTATTTTGTCATGCTGCCCTTCGTGATGTGGTTCTCGCTGAGCCAGCAGATCATCGGCGACGGGGTGGCGGCCAATCTGCTGCCCAAGGTGTCGGACTATCTGAACCTAGTGACGGCGCTGCTTCTGGCGTTCGGCCTGTGCTTCCAGCTACCGGTCGTCATGACCCTGCTGGGGATGGCGGGCCTGATCAGTTCCAAGCTGATGTCGTCGGGCCGTCGCTACGCCATCGTCGCCGTGGTCGTGGTCGCCGCCGTCGTGACCCCGCCCGACCCGATCAGCCAGCTGATGCTGGCCGTGCCCATGGTGCTGCTCTACGAGGTCTCGATCTGGTGCGTGCGGCTGATCGAACTGCGCCGCAAGAAGGCCGATGCGCTGGAAGCCGAGATCGCCTGACGATCTGCGCAGAGCGACCGCGTCGCGTTTCGCCAGCCGATTCCAGACATGAAAAAGGGCCGGGGAGCGATCCCCGGCCCTTCGTCTTTCATGCTGATCCTGCGATCAGCAGCTGTAGTACATGTCGAACTCGACAGGGTGGGGGTGCAGTTGCAGGCGCATCACCTCTTCCATCTTCAGCTCGATGTAGCTGTCGATGAAGTCGTCATCCATCACGCCGCCCTTCTTGAGGAAGGCGCGGTCCTTGTCCAGGTTCTCCAGCGCTTCGCGCAGCGAGCCGCAGACCTCGGGGATCGAGCCGCGCTCTTCCGGCGGCAGGTCGTAGAGGTTCTTGTCGGCGGGCGCGCCCGGATCGATGCGGTTCTCGATCCCATCCAGACCAGCCATCAGCAGGGCCACGAAGGTCAGATAGGGGTTGCCCATCGGATCGGGGAAGCGGGCTTCCAGACGCTTGGCCTTGGGCGAGGAGACGTGCGGGATGCGTATGGAGGCCGAACGGTTGCGCGCCGAATAGGCCAGCTTCACCGGGGCTTCGTATCCAGGCACCAGACGCTTGTAGGAGTTGGTGGTCGAGTTGGCGAAGGCGTTGATGGCCTTGGCGTGCTTGATGATGCCGCCGATGTACCACAGGCATTCCTGGCTCAGGCCGGCGTACTGGTCGCCGGCGAACTGGGGCTTGCCGTCCTTCCAGATCGACATGTGGACGTGCATGCCCGAACCGTTGTCGGCGAACATGGGCTTGGCCATGAAGGTCGCCGACTTGCCATAGGCGTGGGCCACGTTGTGGATGACGTATTTGTAGAGCTGAAGGCGGTCGGCCATGGTCAGCAGGTCGGAGAACTTCAGACCCAGTTCGTGCTGGGCCGGGGCCACCTCGTGGTGGTGCTTCTCGGGCTGCAGGCCCAGGTCGCGCATGACGCCCAGCATTTCGCCGCGCAGGTCCTGGCCGGAATCGACCGGATTGACCGGGAAATAGCCGCCCTTGGGTCCGGGGCGGTGGCCCATATTGCCCTCGGAGTATTCAGCGCCGGTGTTGGCGGGCAGTTCGGTCGAGTCGTAGCTGTAGCCGGTATCGTGCGGCTGGGTGGACCAGCGCACGTCGTCGAAGATGAAGAACTCGGCTTCCGGGCCGAAGAAGACCTGATCGCCCACGCCCGACGACTGAACGTAGGACAGCGCCTTCTTGGCCATGGAGCGGCTGTCGCGGTTATAGGGCTCGCCCGTGTCGGGGTTCAGCACGTCGCAGAACAGGAACATCGTGGTCTGCTGGTAGAACGGATCGATGTAGGCCGTGGTCAGGTCCGGCTTCAGCAGCATGTCGGACTCGTTGATGGCCTTCCAGCCGGCGATGGACGAGCCGTCGAACATCGTGCCTTCCGTCAGGAAGTCCTCGTCGACCAGATCGACGTCGAAGGTGACGTGCTGCAGCCTGCCGCGCGTGTCGGTGAAGCGGACGTCGACATATTGGACGTCCTTTTCCTTGATCTCCTTGAGGATCTTGCTGGCGCTCATTCTCGGAAGTCCTGTTTTCTTATCGTTTGGGGAGGAAACCGGACCACGACCCGAGGGCCGAGGCCGGGGGTCAACGTCAGACGGCCTGTGCGCCCGTTTCGCCGGTTCGGATGCGGATCACCTCGGCGACGTCGGACACGAAGATCTTGCCGTCGCCGATCTTGCCCGTGCGAGCAGAGGTCTGAATGGCCTCGACCACGGCGGGCGCCATGTCGTCGGCGACGACAACCTCGATCTTGATCTTGGGCAGGAAGTCGATGACGTATTCGGCGCCGCGATACAGTTCGGAATGGCCCTTCTGGCGGCCATATCCCTTGGCCTCCAGCACAGTCATGCCTTGCACGCCCACATCCTGGAGCGCCTCTTTGACGTCATCCAGCTTGAAGGGCTTGATGATGGCTTCGATCTTCTTCATGGCGACCCCGGAGCGGCGCACGAAATGCAGCGGCGCTCGGGCCTGAATGGGACACACCAAGGGCGCTGAAAGCAAGCGGTTTTCGCAGAATAGCCACGGATAATCGGAAGGCGGACAATGCAGACCAATGACCCCGCGCTATGGCGCAGTTTTCTGCCCTGGCCGAGCGCCGAAACGCACAAACATGCTCGGGGGCGTTTAGTGGTGGTGTCGGGTCGGGCGCATCATACGGGCGCGGCGCGACTGGCGGCGCGGGCCGGACTGCGGATGGGGGCGGGCGTGGTGCGAATCCTTTGCCCGCCCGACGCGGCCGCCGTGATCGCCCCGGCCGTGCAGGCGATCATGCTGACGCCTTTCGCCTCGGCCGAGGCGCTGGGGCGCGAGGCGAGCAGCGCCGATGCGGTCGTGGTCGGCCCGGCGGCGGGCGCCGACGAATCGACGGTGGCGAACATCCACGCCTTGGCCGGGACAGGGGCCGTGCTGGTGATCGACGCCGACGGCCTGTCGGTGTTCAAGGGACGGACCGCCGAGTTGGTCGGCCTGTTGGATCGCGACGACATCCTGACCCCGCACGAGGGCGAGTTCGAACGGCTGTTCCCCGGCCTGCTGAAGCAAGGTCGAGAGGCCGCCGTGGTCCAGGCGGCCAGCCAGGCGCAGGCGGTGATCGTGCTGAAAGGCTCCCAGACCCTGATCGCGGCGCCGGACGGCCGGGTGCGATCCAATCCCAACGGCTCGCCCTGGCTGGCCACCGCCGGCAGCGGTGATGTGCTGGCCGGAATGATCGGCGGGCTGACGGCGCAGCGGATGGACAGTTTCGAGGCGGCCTCTGCGGCGGTCTGGATCCACAGCGATGCGGCGGATCGGTTCGGCCCCGGTCTGATCGCCGACGACCTCGGCGAGATCCTGCCCCGCGCCCTGGCGGCGCTGCGCTAGATGCGGGTGTAGATGAAGCGCGGGATGTGGAAGCGGCGCATGTTCAGAATGAGGCCCGCCACGGTTCCGCCCGCCGCCGTGACCCGTTCGATCAGATTGGCGGCGACGGCGGTGCGCGTCTCCTCCGCCTCAATGACCACAAGCGAGAGGTCCGTCAGCGGCGCAAGCAGCAGGGCGGCGGAGGATCGGTGCAGCGAGGGGGTGTCCACGATCACCACCGGGAAGCGCGCCTTGACCCCATCGACGAAGTTGCGCCAGCGCGCCTCTGAAATGTTCGAGCCGGTGCGCGTCATCGGCGTGGTGACGTACAGATTGCTGTCCTCGACCCGCAGCACATAGGGGCTGTCGGGGATGTTGGTCAGTCGGCCGCCCAGGCCGTGAATGGCCATGGCGACGCTGGCGTCCTCTCGCGGTTCGGCGTCGATCAGCAGGGTTTCGATCCCCGACCGGAAGGCCGAGGCCATGGCCAGGTCCAGCGCGATGCTGGTGACGCCCACGCCGTCCTCCGGCCCGATCACTGAGATGGCGGCATGCGCGCCGGCGGTTTCACGCAGGGGCCGCAGGATCAGCGCCGCCTGGTCCGCCGTCAGCCGTGACGTCAGGGGCCGCCAGCGGGGCAGGGGGCTGTCGTCCTCCTCGCCCAGCGGCACGGTGGCCAGGACCGGGGCGCGCAGACGCACCTCCGCATCGCGCGGGGTCAATATGACCGGAGAGGCGGCGGCCGAAACGATGATGACGGCCAGGGCCGCCAGGGTTCCGACGACCAGACCTGCGGCCAGGATCAGCAGCCGGCCGGTGCGGGCCTTGGTGGGCGGTTGGGCGGCCTCGATGACGCGGACATTGGCGTTTGCGCCGGCGATGGAGCTTTGCAGACGCGAATCCTCTGCGTTTTCGGAAACGCTCCGATAGGCGGTTTCCGTCAAGGTTCGCTGGCGCGTCAGCTCGCGATAACGCGGCCCGATCTCGACCAAACTGGCCAGGCGGCTGCGCGCGGCGGCGAGGGCGTCGGACAACTGGGCGCGTCCCGACTGCAGACCGGCCAGTTCGCCGCGCGTCGTGGCCAACTGGGTCTCGATCTGCTGGCTGACAGGGTTGGGGCCGCTGCGGACCAGAGTTGTCTGCGACGGGGGCGCGGCGGCGATCTGGGTTTCGAGGTCGGCGATCTGACGATCCAGTTCGACCACCAGCGGATAGCCGTCGGCATAGCGGACGGCGGCGACCCGACGACGCTCGCGCAACAGCATCAGATTGTCGGTCAGGGCCGTGACCTGTTGGGAACGGGTGTCGTCGGTGTTCAGCGCGATCTGGGCCGAGGCGTTGCGCAACTGCTGGGCCAGCCGGTCGGCGCGCGCGGCGGCGGTGGCGATCAACTGGTCCTGGGCGGCCAGTTGAGCGGTCAGGTTGGTCTGCTGCGACTGAACCCCTTGGATTTCCTGATCGTAGTCGCCGATGGCGTAGCGGTTCGACAGGTCGGCGATCTGGGCCTCGGTGGCGGCCAACTGTTCCGACAGGCCGCGCTGCTGATCGTTGACGGCCGCGCTGTCGGCGCGCTGGAAGATTTCGCGTCGGCTGGCGATGTAGTTCTGGACCAGACGATTGACGAAGTCGGCCGCCACCCTCGGGTCGCGATGACGCAGCCGCACCTCGATGGTGTTGGACTGGGGCACGTTCTCGATGGCCAGGTCGCGTCCCAACTGCTCGAGGGCCGCGTTCATGCCCGCCGGGCCGGCCTTCGCCTTGGGATAGACGCGCGTCAGGCCTATGTCGTTCAGGGTCTTCTCGCGGATCTCGCGCGAGCCCAGGATCTCCATTTCGGCATGGACGATCTGGGCGCGGTCGAAGGTCTGCGGATTGCCGGTGGCGTCCTCGCCCACGGAACGGCGAAACACATAGTCGTCGCCCAGCAGGATCAGCAGGCGCGACTGGGCGGTGTAGATCGGCTGGGCCAGGGTCGCGGCGGCCAGGGCCAGCAGGACCGGGATCAGAAAGGCGATCAGCGCCTTGCGCCAGTGATAGAAGACCGGCGTCGCCAGCTCGCGAATCGTGATCGCCGCCCCGGCGTTTCTGGGGCGTTGGTCGTCTTCGAGTTTCAGCGTCTGGTCGGTCAATACGCGGCTCTGAGCAGGACGATCCCGCCGACGGGAGGCGAGGCTGCCGGTCAGCCTGTCTCATAAAGCCCTGAGTCGGAGCCGCAACGCCAGTCCGGCCTTGGCATTGTCGGTGAAAAACAGAAAGATGGCGCAGGCGGCGGCGTGCGAGTCGGTCCGCGACAAGGAACCCCGATGGCTGTCTGGCGCACGATCGCGATCGCCCTGGTGCTGTTTTCGGCCGCCTGCGCTTCGGGCGGCGGCGTGCGGGGGCAGGCCCAGCCCTATGATTTCGCGCCCTGGGGCCAGGACGACTATCAATACCGGCTGGCGGCGGGCGACGCCCTGCGGCTGGGCTTTCTGGTCGAGGACGGGCTGAACGCCGACGTGGTGCTGGGGCCGGACGGGCAGGGCGTGTTTCCCGTCATCGGGCCGGTTCCGGTCGGCGGCCTGACCGTGCGCGACGCCAGCCAGAGGCTGACGGAAGCCTATGCCGGCGTGCTGCGCAATCCGCAGGTCCAGATCAGCGTGTCGACCTATGGCGCCTCGCAGATCTATGTGGGGGGCGAGGTCAAGACGCCGGGCGTGGTGCAGATTCGCGGCGAGATGAACACGGCCCAGGCCATCTTCGCGGCCGGCGGATTCGCCGAGACGGCGGGGACGGGCAAGGTCGTGGTGCTGCGGCGCGTGGCGGACGGTCGGTTGGCGTCGCGGATCGTGGACGCCAAGGCCCTGCTGAACACCGACCCGCGCCAGGACTTCCTGCTGCATCCCGGCGATCTGATCTTCGTGCCGCGCAGCGCCATCGCAGAGGTCAATCTGTTCGTCCGGCAGTATCTGAACGGCATCCTGCCCTTCAACTTCGGCTTCAGCTACGACCTGAACCGCTTCCGATGAGGAGGCTGGCGGGGCGGATCGGCCGCGCGTCGCCCTATCTGAAGGCCATCGTCGAACAGGGGCTGTTCTCGCTTCTGAATCTGGGCGTCGTCTTGGTCCTGGGCCGGGTGATGACGCCCGAACAGTTCGGCGCCTGCGTGCTGTGGTTCTCGGTCGCCTATGTTCTGGCCAGCGTGCAGAACGCGGTCAGCGTGGCCCATCTGCAGGTCCTGCCCAACGGCCGGGGCGTGGACGCCGCGCGGTTTGCGACCGAGCGGCTGATGCTGGGGGCTACGGTTTGCTTCTGGTTGGTGGTCGCGGCCGGCGTCGCCCTGGCGGTCGGGCTGATGACCGGCGATGGGCCGTTCGGGGTGTGGGCGGCGGTGCTGTTCGTGCCTGCCTATCTGTTGCAGCAGTATGTGCGGCTGACCCTGTTCAGCCGAGGCGAACCGGGCGCGGCGACGGTTCAGACCGGGGCCGTGCTGGCGGGCGCAGCTGCGTTTCTGGCGTTGGGCGCGACCGTGTTTCGGCCCTTGCAGGCCGAACATGTGCTGGCCCTGATGGGCGCAGCCTATGCGTTCGTGGGTCTGATCGGATTGGTGCGCGCCAGTAGAGGCTTATGGGCGGGGCTGATCGGCGCCTTTGCCGGCTATGTCGCCTATGGCCGGCAATCCGGTTGGCTGTTCCTGGGGGTGTCGAGCACCGAAGTGCTGGCCCGGTTCTATGTCTTCGCCGTCGGCGCCGCCTACGGGCCGGGAACGCTGGCGGCCCTGTCGTTCAGCCAGACGTTCCTGCGGCCCGTGCCCTTGCTGGCCTCGTCCTGGAGCATGGCGGCCAGAAGCGATCTGGTGGCCCGGCGTGAGGCCGGCGACTGGCGCGGCTATGTTCGGCTGCTGACGATGTCGGGCATGGCCGGCGCGGCCTTCGCCCTGGCCTGGGCGGGGTTGGTGTGGGCGGCCTGGCCGACGATCACCGGTCTGGCGTTCGACGGCAAATACGCCGAGGCCCGCTGGATGCTGCCGCTGTGGGGGCTCAGCGTGGCGTTCGGCTTCGTCCAGGTGGTGGTCAGCACGGGCCTGCAGATCCTGAAGGCGTTCAAGGCCCTGGCCATAGCCAACGCCTCGGCCTCGGCCGTCGCGGCGGTCGGGGTGCTGTGGGGCATCGGCCGGCTGGGACCGGCCGGCGCGATCTTGGGCACGGCGGCGGGACAGGCGCTGGAGGCGGCGGCCATGCTGGCGGTCCTGGTCGTGTTAATCCGGCGTCTCAGGCGCGGATGAAGCGCCGCTCGATCTCCACCCCCAGCAGCAGCAACACCGTGCCGAAGATGGAGTTGGCGGTGAAATAGCTGCTTTCCATGAAGTTGTGTCCGAACACCATCAACGGAAAGACGCCCAGCAGGATGGCGGCGCCCAGCCGTCCGCGATTCCCGCCCACGGCGTCGCGGATCAGGATCAGTCCGCCGAGAATCCAGCGCATCAGAACGATCACCGCCCCCGTCAGACCGATCAATCCGGTCGTGACCGCCAGGTCTAGGAACCCGTTGTGGGCTTCGTTGGTATAGGCGTCGGGCTGGGCGAACCAGGCGTCGGTCTGCAGGCTGGGTTGGACGGTCGGGTTGATGTCCCAGAATGAGCCGAAGCCCCAACCCAGAATCGGCCGCTTGACGAACTCGTCCCAGACGAAGGCCCAGACTTCGGTGCGCTGGGTGAAGGTGACGCCGGCGAACGGCGCCCAGAGATCGGCGCCGACGACGAGGCAGTAGGCCAGCCAGCTGAAGGCGACGCCCGCCACCGCAAGGGCGGCGAGGGTGATCAACCCCCATCTCACCATGCGACGCTGAGCCATCAGGGAAACAATGACCGGCGTGGCGCAGGCCAGGGCGGCGAACAGGCCCATGCTGGTCTTGGACAGGCTGGCGACCAGCAGCACCAGGGCCAGGACGGTGACGACCCACCAGAAGGCGCGAGCCCGCCAGTCGGTCCGAGACCAGGCGTAGGTTCCGCAGACGAAACCGGCCAGCAGCATGACGGCGCCCAGGGTGTTCTTGTGGGAATGGATGGCGGCCAGGCCCAGCGGCGTCATCGACACGCCCGGCGCCGCGACCCAGGACAGGATGTCGACGCCCACCAGCACCGCACACCCCGTCGCCATCGCCAGATGCAGTCGTCGGCTGTCGCCCAGACCCACTGCTACGCCCACGCAGATCAACAGATTGATCGCATAGAGGATCAGCCGGCGCGTGGAGACGGCGGGGTCCAGAGCCCAGCGGGTCGTCAGGGCGAACCAGGCGAACAGGACCAGAAGCGGCAGCAGCTTCAACATCATGGCCGGCAGGGCCTGACGACGGAACCACAGCAGCGGCGCCGAAAGGCCGAACAGCCCGAGCCAGACGAGCCGGTTCACCGGCGACGCCTCAGCCCCGCCGGTCAGCGGATCGACGACGATCTCGTGCTGATAGGGATTGGGGCCTATACAGATATAGAGCAGCATCAGAATCAGGGCTGCGCCGGCCCACAGGGCGATCAGGCGGTCGGCCTGCACGCCGCGTCGGCGCGCGTCCTGATCCAAACGGCCCTGCCAATCCTGAATGCGGGCGGCGTCAGTCACTTAGGGTGGGGGACTTGAGCCGCAGGCGGAAGGCGAGGGAATCGATCAGGCCGAGACCCAGCCCGTACAGGCCGCGCACCAGATAGCGGCGCCACAGACGGCCCGGTTCTCGCGCCAGGCGATAAAGCCAGACCAGTCCGCGATCCTCCATCCACTGGGGCGCGGGCGGGGTGCGGCCGATCAGGGTGGTGATCGAACTGCCGATGCAAAGGCCAAGGCCCGTCGACCGCCCGTCCTCCATGATGCGCAGACACAGCTTTTCCGACTGGGGCGGCCCCATGGCGATGAAGACGAAGCGGGCGGGGTGGGCGACGACGAAGTCGACCGCCGTCTGAACCGCCTCGGCGTCGTGGATGAAACCCATCGGAGGATTGTGGTGAGCGACGTGCTTCAAGCCGAACTGACGCACTAGATCGGCGATGACCGAGGCATCGCCGCCGATGATGGTGAGGCGGTCGTCCGGGGAGACTAAGTCCTTGAAGAGTCGTTCGACCACATGTGAGCCAGGCGCGAACCCCAGGTCCACGCCGCCGATGGCGGCGGCCTTGCGCAACACCCGGCTGTCGTTGGTGCTGAGCCAGGCGCGGGCACTGATACGGTCGAACGCCTGATCCTTGCGGCGCAGCCAGGCATGTTCGGCGTTCGGCGTGATCAGGAGGTCGAAGGGCAGGTCGGCCGGACGCGCCGCCAACGCCGCGACCGTCTGCTCCGTCGTCATGCGATGAAACCGCAGGCCGGCGAAGCGCAGTTCGGGCTGCGGCGGAAGACGGCTGTTGGGCGACAGGCTGTTCATGATGCGACCGTTCTGCGTTGCATCGCGGCAAACTGCAATTCGCTTGCCGCGATAGCGGCGACGCGCGACATGGCGTGGTTCTTGATATAGGGGCGGCATGAGCGACGCCGCCTTGCCATTGTCGAACGAAAAACCCGCTTTGCCGCGTCTGGCAGGCGGCCGTGACGTGCGCCTGGGATTGGCGTTGAAACGGCTGATGGACATCGGAATTTCAGCCTTCCTGCTGGTGGTCCTGTCACCCTTGCTGCTGGCCATCGCCCTTCTGGTCAGGGCCACCTCGCCTGGTCGGGCGTTGTATGGCGTGGACTGGGTCGGGCAGGGCGGCCGCCGTTTTCGAGGCTATAAGTTCCGAACCATGGGGATCGACGCTGATCGCCAGGAAGAGGCGCTGCAGTCCCAGAACGAGATGCGGGGGCCAGCCTTCAAGATGGAGAATGACCCGCGCGTCACGCCGCTGGGACGCGTGCTGCGGCGCTATAGCCTGGACGAGTTCCCGCAGCTGTGGAGCGTGCTGAAGGGCGACCTGAGCCTGGTCGGGCCGCGTCCGCCTCGCGTGCACGAATACGCGCGTTTCACCCCGTTTCAGATGAGCAAGATGGCGGTCAAGCCCGGCATCACCTGTCTGTGGCAGGTCGAGGGGCGCCATCGGATCAACGACTTCGACGAATGGGTGCGGCTGGATATCCGCTATATCGAGACCTGGTCGCTGGGTCTGGATATCTGGATCCTGATCCGCACGGCCGGGGTGGTGCTGCGGGGGACCGGCGCATGAGCGTGGACATCAGCGTCGTCATCCTGAGCTATGATCGGGTGCATCTGCTGGAGCGGACGTTGCGGGGCTGCGCGTCACAAGGCGGGGACTGGGGCGGGTTCGAGATCATCGTGGTCGACAATCACCCCGATCAGCTGGCGCGGGGGTTGGTCGAGCGGCTGGCGGTCGAAACGGGCGTGGCCATGACCTATCTGGCCGATCCGCGACGCAACATCTCCATCGTCAGGAACAAGGGCATCGCCGCCGCGCAAGGCCGCTACATCGCCTTCATCGACGACGACGAAGAGCCTCAAACCGGCTGGCTGGCAGCCCTGACGGCCTGTTTGGACCACACCGGGGCGGATGCGGCCTTCGGCCCCAAACTGCCTGAGTTCGAGGGCGGACGCGCGCCGGATTGGGACCCTGACGGTTGGCGCTACACGCTCGATTTCCAAATGCCGGCGGACGAGCAGATCCATATGTTCGGTCGGTTGCGCAAGCGCGGCAAGGGGCTGGGCAGCGGCAATGCGGCCTTCCGGGTCGCAACCTGCCTAGAGGGGCCAGAGCCGTTCAGCGTGGCGTTCGGCGACGCCAATGGCGAAGACACCCAGCTGCTCTTTCGCCTTGCGATGGCGGGGCGGCGCTTCGTCTGGTGTCCCGACGCCGTGGTGCGGGAGTTCATCGAGACCAGCCGCGCGCGGCCGGACTATATGATCACGCGCATGAAGCGCGGCTCGCAGCACTATGCCGTGTGCCGGATCGACACGAGCGATAACAAGCTCTTGACCACGGCCAAGGTGGCCCTGCTCGGCCTGGCGCAGACGACGGTGCACGCCGGCCTCTACGTCGCCACGGGCGAGTTTCTGGATCGCAAGCAGCGCTACGATCACCGGATCGGCATGGCCAAGGGCCTGGGCAAGCTGACCTGGCGCGCCCCTATCGGCTTCATCGCGGAGACATCGGCGTGAGCGAGGCGGCACCCGACCTGACGCTGGCCATACTGACCTATGATCGGCCCGAGGGGCTGGAGGCGACGCTGCGGTCCTGTCTGGCCCAGACGAACAGCCTGGGCCTGGCGCTGGAGATCGTCGTGGTGGACAACCATCCGGGCGGGGCAGGGGAGAAGGTGGTCGAGTCGTTGGCGCCCAACTCGCCCTGGCCGATCCGCTACATTTCGGACCTGACCCGAAACATGGCCGCCCTGCGAAATCGCGGGTTCAGGGAGGCGCGCGGGCGCTGGTTGGCGGTTATCGACGACGACGAGACGGCTGATCCCGACTGGACCGACGCCTTGGTCGGCGCGCTGAAGGCCGCAAACGCCGACATCGCCGTGGGGCCGCGTTTCGCCGTGTTCGAAGACGGCGCGTCGCCTGCCTATGACCCCGAAGGCCGCCAGTTCGTGCGCGACCTGGGTCTGGCCGACCTGGCGGAGATCGAACTGACCGGACCTTCCGGCCGACCGCGCTATGGCCTGGGCACCGGCAACTCCATCTTCGATATGAAACGGTGTTTTCCTGAGGGTCAGGCCGCCATGCGCGAGGCGTTCGGCGATGCGGGGGGAGAGGATGCCGAACTGTTCGTGCGGCTGTATCGTCAGGGGCGGCGAATTGTCTGGGCGGCGCGCGCGCGTGTCACCGAAATGGTGTTTCGAAATCGGACGGCCATCCCCTATCGGCTGATCCGCACGCGTCGCGAAACGCAACACTATGTCTCGATCTATATCGATGGGGCGCGACATCCGGCGCTGGCGCGGGCGGAATTGTTCGTCAAAGGGTTAATGCAGACGGCCGTCGGCGGCTCCCTGTCCTGGCTGACGGGAGAGCACCGCTCGACTTCTCGCCTCAGGTGGCGACTGCTGACGCAGCATGGGTTGGGCAAGCTGACATGGCGCCGGCCGGTCGGTTTCATCGACGATACAAACGTCTGACAACCATGGCGAGCCTTAACCTTTTCGATTAAGGGGGCGTGGTTTGGCGGCCGATATAGTCGGCCCACGGCACACATCTTGGAAGATGCAGGGCCGAACCGTTTTCCGAAGGATTCCCCATGCTGACCCAGGTCGATCGACCCATCGTCTCGAAGGCGGCGCCGATGCCGTCCATTGAGGGTCTGAAATTGTTCGGAGATGGGGCGAGTCTGGCCGATTTCTCGCGGCTTCATGCGCAGGGCATGGTGACGGGGTTCACGACCAATCCGACCCTGATGTTCAAGGCGGGCGTCAAGGATTACGCCGAGTTCGCCGGTCAATTGATCGCCCTGATCCCGGACATGCCGCTGTCGTTCGAAGTCTTCTCCGACGACTTCGAAGAGATGGAGCGACAAGCCCGTCTGATCGCCGGCTGGGGCGACAATGTCTATGTGAAGATCCCGATCACCAACACCAAGGGCCAGTCCAGCCTGCCGATGGCCAAGGCTCTGGCCGCCGATGGGGTGAAGCTGAACATCACCGCCATGCTGACGCTGGAGCAGGTGGCCGAGGCGATCGAAATTCTGGCCGACGACACGCCCGCCATACTGTCGGTCTTCGCAGGGCGGATCGCCGACACCGGCGTCGATCCGGTTCCCGTCATGCGGGCCGCCGTGGCCATGGCCGCGCGCAAGCCGCTGGCCGAGGTGTTGTGGGCCTCAACCCGCGAAGTCCTGAACGTCTTCCAGGCGGCCGAATGCGGTTGCCACATCATCACCGCCACGCCCGACATCCTCAAGAAGCTGGACATGGCGGGCAAGGATCTGGGCGAGTTGTCGCTGGACACCGTGGCCATGTTCCGCGCCGATGCGGTGGCCGCCGGGTTCAGTCTGTAATCGTGCCCGGTCGTCCCGCCATATTCCTGGACCGCGACGGCGTTCTGAACGACGTGGTGTGGCGCGACGGCAAGCCTGCGTCGCCGCGCACCGTGGATGAGTTGCGGATTGCGGACGGGGCGGCCGAGACCGTCCGGGCCCTGGGCCAGGCGGGCTATCTGACCTTCGTCGTCACCAATCAGCCCGACGTGCGACGCGGCAAGATGAGCGCCGAGGCGCTGGACGCCATCCACGCCGCCCTCGTCCGATCCGTACCGGTGGACGAGGTGCGGGCCTGTCTGCACGACAACGCCGACCTGTGCGATTGCCGCAAGCCCAAGGCCGGAATGCTGTTGGACCTGGCGGCGCGCTGGAACATCGATCTGGCCGAAAGCTGGATGGTGGGCGACATGGACCGAGACATCGCCTGCGGCCGCGCCGCCGGGTCGCGGACCGTTCTGCTGGCGCGACCCTACAACAGCCAGGCCGGGGCCGATGTGGTCGCCGCCGATCTTCGCCAGGCCGCCGCCTGGATTCTTCAAACCACGCCGGCCGATCCGGCGCCCGCCCTTCAGGACTAAACAGCCATGTTCGCCGACCATTTCTTCGCCGCCGCCGAAAAGGCCATGGCCGCCATCGACCGCAACGCCGTTGAAGCCATGGCCGAGCGCCTGGCCGAGGTGCGCGAGCGCGGCGGGCGCCTGTTCCTGATCGGCGTCGGCGGCAGCGCGGGTCACGCGAGCCACGCCACCAATGATTTCCGCAAGATCTGCGGCTTCGAGGCCTATTGCCCGACCGACAACGTCTCGGAACTGACCGCCCGCATCAATGACGAGGGCTGGGAAGGCACCCTGTCGACGTGGCTGGAGACCAGCCGCCTGAAGCCGGAAGACGGCCTGCTGATCTTCTCGGTCGGCGGCGGCAGCATCGAACCGCCCGTCAGCGCCAACATCGTGCGCGCCATTCAACTGGCCAAGACGCGCGGCGCCATGGTCACCGGCATCGTCGGGCGCAACGGCGGCTATACGGCCCAGGCCGCCGACGCCTGCGTCATCGTGCCGACAGTCGACCCGCAACTGATCACGCCGCTGGTGGAGGGGCTGGCCGCCGTGGTCTGGCACCTGCTGGTGTCCCATCCGGCCTTGGCGCTGCACAAGGGCCACTGGGAGCAGATCGCACCCGTCGCCGCTCCGGCCGTTTGAGCCGCCCCCCGATGATCACTACACGCACCCCGCTGCGCGTCACCCTAGGCGGGGGCGGCACCGATCTGGAAAGCTATTACCGCAACGACGGCGGTTTCATCTTCGCCATGGCGCTGGACAAATACATCCGCGTCGTCGCCCATCGTCCGGCCTTCGACGACCGGGTGGTGGTGTATGGCCCCCAGCCCGAGGTGTCGCCGCGCGCGACCGAGGTGCAGCATGAACTGGTGCGCGCCGCCCTGATGTCGCACGGGTTCGACGACCGTCTGGAAACCGCGTCCCTGGCCGACATCGCAGGCGGCACGGGACTGGGGTCGTCGTCCAGCTTTCTGGTCGGCTTTCTGAACGCCCTGCACGGCATGAAAGGTCAGCGGCCGTCGCCTGAGGCCCTGGCCGAGGAAGCCTGCGATCTGGAAATCCGCGTCCTGAACAAGGGCATCGGCAAGCAGGACCAGTATATGGCGGCCTTTGGCGGACTGACCGCGCTGGACATCGCGCCGGACGGGCGGGTGGCGGTCAAGCGGGTCGATCTGGACGCCGAGGTCGAGGCGGCCTTCATCGAACACACCCACATCTATTACACCGGCCTGCGCCGCGACGCCGCCGTGGTTCTGGCCGACCAGCACACGGCCATGCTGTCTGACGCGACCCCGCGCCGCGAAACGGTCAGCGACAGTCTGGGGTTCATCAAGGACTTGGGTTACCGCATCCGCGACGCCTGGATTGCGGGGGATATGGACGGCTGGGGTCGGATGCTGGACGAGCACTGGACCCAGAAGAAGAAGTTGTCGGGCAAGATCAGCTGGTCCACAGTCGACGACCTGTACGACCATGTGAAGCGCGACATGGGCGTGACCGGCGGCAAGGTGATTGGCGCAGGCGGCGGCGGCTTCCTGATGCTGTTCCAGCCGGGCGACGGCGCCGAGCTTGAGACCTATATGGCCCACCAGAACATGCCGCGCCTGCGCTATGGAATCGACCGAACCGGCTCGCGCCAGATGGCGGAGACGCCCCTGTGATGGTGCGCGCCGGGCAGACGCCGAACTGGGGCGTGCGGGCGCGTGCGCCGCTGCGGCTCGGCCTGGCCGGCGGCGGCACCGATCTGTCGCCCTATTGCGATCAGTTCGGCGGCGCGGTTCTGAACGCCACGATCGACCGTTTCGCCTTCGCGCACATCGAGCAGAACCCTGAGGGGGGACTGGCCTTCCGCGCGCGCGACATCGGCGTCGAGGAGGTGATGGACCCGGTCATGCCGCCGGCCGACGGGGGTGATCTGGCGCTGCATCGCGCGGTCTATCGCCATGTCGCCCAACGTTGGCTGGGCGGGGCGACGCCGCCCTTGACGGTCTCCACCACCTCGGACGCGCCGGCCGGCTCGGGCCTTGGGTCGTCATCCGCCCTGGTCGTGGCCTTGGTCGAGGCGTTCCGGGTGGCGCTGGATCTGCCGCTCGGCCCCTATGATGTGGCGCGGCTGGCCTATCGGATCGAGCGGGTCGAGTTGGGTCTGTCCGGCGGGCGGCAGGATCAGTATGCGGCGGCCTTCGGCGGCGTGAACTACATCGAGTTTCTGGCCGAGGAACGGGTGGTGGTGAACCCGTTGCGCGTCCGGCGCGCCTATCTGAACGAACTGGAATCCTCGCTGGTCGTCTGTTTCACCGGCCAGTCGCGGCGGTCCGAAACCATCATCAACGAGCAGGTGAGGGGACTGACCGACCTGGACGCCGGCGTTCTGCACGGCATGCATCGCCTGAAACAGGACGCGATCGCGATGAAGGAGGCGGTGCTGGAAGGCGATATGCGCCGCGTGGCCCGGGTGCTGATGCGCTCGTGGGAGGCCAAGAAGATGACGGCGTCGGGGATCGCCACGCCCAAGGTCGATCAGTTGTTCGACCTGGCGCTGCGCGAGGGCGCATGGGGAGGCAAGGTGTCGGGCGCGGGCGGCGGCGGGTTCCTGATGTTCTGCACCGATCCCGAAAACCGCTATCGGCTGACCGCAGCCCTGAACGAGGCGGGAGGGGCGGCCAGCGCCGTCAAGTTCACCCTGGACGGCGCCGAGGCCTGGAGCGTGCCGAAATGAGCGCAGGGCAGGCCGTCTTTCTGGTCGGCGGTCGGGGGTCGCGTCTTGGCGACCTGACGCGCGACACGCCCAAGCCCCTGTTGCCGGTGGCCGGACGCCCCTTCATCGAACACCTGCTGGACAAGGCCGTGCGCGAGGGGTTCGACGATCTGGTTCTGTTGGCCGGCTATCGGCATCAGGCGGTGGAGGCCTATGCCGGCGTATGGCAGGGTGTTCCACTAAGACTGTCGATAGAGCCGGAGCCGCTGGATACAGCCGGCGCCGTAGTGAACGCCGCGTCGCTGCTGCGCGACGAGTTTCTACTGGTCAACGGCGACACCTGGTTCGATTTCGATTGGTCCAGCCTCAGGCTTTCCGACGGATTGTCCGGCCTGGTCGCCGCACGCGAGGTCGCGCCGGCGGATCGCTACGAAACCCTCGACATTCGCGACGGCCGCGTCGTGGCCATCCGCCCGCGCGCCGACCTGCCGTCCGGCGTCATCAACGGCGGCGTCTATCGTCTGCGGCGAGATGTCTTTACCGATGTTCACGGCCGCGCCTCGCTGGAGAAAGACATTCTGCCCGCCTTGTGCGCCGACGGCCTGCTCGGGGCGGAAACCAGGATCGGCGCCTTCATCGACATCGGACTGCCGCACAGCCTGAAGGCGGCGAACGCTCTGTTCCCTGCACGTTAACAGAGCGGGGCCGGGTCAGTGGAAATCGCGCGACCCCGGCAGGATGCGGACGTTTCGCGGGTGGCGATGTGTGGGTTGGCGAGGCTGCTGAGGGTGAGCCACGACATCGGCGCGGGCCAGTTGAATATTGGTCCGCCGATCCTGGGACAGGGTTTCCAACTCGGCGGATCGGTCGAAGACCTTGTGGGCCACGACATGGACCACGTCCTCCGGACTTTTTTCTATGACGCCCTCGACCAGCATCAGACGCGCGGACATCACCTCGCGCCGGAACTGTTCGAACATACGCGCCCATAGGACGACATTGGTGATCCCGGTCTCGTCTTCCAGCGTCACGAAGATCGCATTGCCCTTGCCTGGTCTTTGACGCACCAGAACCACGCCGGCCACCTGAACCCGGGTTCCGCCTCTAAGGGCTTCCGCTGCCTGGCACGTCAGAACGCCTTCGGCGTCGAAGGTCGGGCGCAGGATGTGCATGGGGTGCGCCTTCAGCGACAGGCGCGTGGTCTGGTAGTCGGCCGCCACATGCTCTCCCAACGACATCTGCGGCAGGCGACAATCGGGTTCGTCGCCCAGTTCTCGCGCATCGGCCGCGGCGAACAGGGGCAGGGGGGCGTCGTCTGGAAGCCGGCGGACGGCCCATAGCCCCTCTCGCCGCCCCAGATTCAAGGAGCGAAAAGCGTCCGCGTCCGCAAGCTTGCGCATCGCCGCAGTCGGCAATGCGGCGCGTCGCGCAAGGTTCTCCACGTCGCGGAAAGCCAACCCGATCCTGGCCTGAACCAAGGCTGTCGCCCAATCCTCTCTGAACCCGTCGATCTGACGCAGCCCCAAGCGCAAGGCCGGCTCGCCCGAGGTCGGCTCCAGGGCATTGTCCCAGTCGCTGAACGCCACGTCGATCGGCCGGATTTCCACGCCTCCTATCTCATGGGCTTCGCGCACGATCTGAGCCGGCGCGTAGAAGCCCATCGGCTGGCTGTTGAGCAGGGCGCAGGCGAAGGCGGCCGGATAGCGACATTTGAGATAGGCCGAGACATAGACCAGGCGGGCGAAGGACACGGCGTGGCTTTCGGGAAATCCGTAGGAACCGAACCCCTTGATCTGATTGAAGCATCGGCGTGCGAAGTCCGCGTCGTAACCGCGCGCGATCATATTCGTTACCATCAGGCCCTCGAACCGCTCCAGATCGCCTTCGCCCTTGAACGTGCCCATGGCCTTGCGAAGACCGTTGGCCTGTTCGGGCGAGAACCGGGCCGCGACCATGGCGATCTTCATCGCCTGCTCCTGGAAGAGCGGCACGCCCAGGGTCTTCTTGACGATGGACTCCAGCTCGTCCTGCGGATGTTCGAGGCTAGGGCGGGGGTAGTCCGGTTCTTCCAACCCTGCGCGCCGCCGCAGATAGGGATGGACCATGTCGCCCTGTATCGGGCCAGGTCGGACGATCGCCACCTGGATGGCGAGGTCGTAGAATTTTTTCGGTTTCAGGCGTGGCAGCATATTGATCTGGGCGCGGCTTTCGACCTGGAACACGCCGATGGAATGCCCCTTCTGCAGCATGGCGAAGACGTCTTCTTGATCGTCTTCGATGGTGTGCAAGGCATAGGTCTTGGCGTGGTTCGCCTGGATCAGATCGAAGGCCTTTCTGACGCAGGTCAGCATGCCGAGCGCCAGGACATCCACCTTCATGAGACCCAGGTCGTCGATGTCGTCCTTGTCCCATTCGATGAAGGTACGGTCCGGCATGGCCCCATTGTGGATGGGCACGATCTCGTCCAGCCGACCCCGGGTCAGGACAAACCCGCCGACATGCTGGCTGAGGTGGCGGGGGAAGTTCAACAGGCGCGAGGCCATCTTCACCGCCTTCGAAATCATCGGATTGGCGGGGTCCATGCCGGCCTGCTCGACATGAGCCTGGGTGATGTCCGCGCCCCAACTGCCCCAGTGACTGGCGGCGAGACGTGCGGTCACATCCTCGCTGAGCCCCAGAACCTTCCCGACTTCACGGATGGCGCTGCGGGGGCGGAAATGGATGACTGTGGCGGCGATGCCCGCGCGATGTCGCCCATAATCCTGATAAAGATACTGGATGATCTCTTCGCGCCGCTCGTGTTCGAAATCCACGTCGATGTCGGGCGGTTCGCCGCGACTGGATGACAGGAAGCGTTCGAACAGAAGATCATGCTGCGCGGGGTTCACGCTGGTGATGCCCAGCACATAACAGACGGCGGAATTGGCCGCCGACCCCCGCCCCTGACACAGGATGCCCAGGTTCTCCGCCTTCTGGACGATGCGGTGAATGGTCAGAAAATAGGGGGCGTATTCGGCCGCCTTGATGAAGGCGAGTTCCGTTTCCAGTGTCGCGCGCACGCTTTCGGGAATGCCGTCGGGATAACGCATTCCAGCATTGCGCCAGGTCAGATGGCTCAACCACTCGTCAGGCGTCTTGTCCGGCGGTATGGGCTCATGCGGATACTCGTATTTGAGATCCGCTTTCAGATCGAACATCACGCGCGCCAGAAAATCGGTCGTCTCCGACACTGCGGCGGGATGATCCCTGAACAGCCGTTTCATCTCGGAGGCGGGTTTGAGATGGCGTTCCGCATTGGACAACAGCCGGTGGCCGGCGACCTCCAGGGTGGTGTTTTCGCGGATACAGGTCAGGACATCCTGAAGGTCGCGCTGCTCCGGCGCGTGATACAGCACGTCGTTGACCGCCAGCAGGGGAACTCCCGTGTTTCGAGCCAGGGTTTGCAATCGCGCGAGGCGGCGGCGGTCGTCTCCCTTTCTGAGCATGACGGCGCCCAGCCAGACCGCGCCGGGCGCGCCCTGGGCGATCCGAGACAAGATGGCCTCAAACCCCGCCAGCCGATCAGGCGGCATGACGATAAGAAGCATGTCTTCGGGAGCGGCCAGCAGATCGTGAAGACCGATTTCGCACTGGCCTTTCGTGGCGCGCCGATTGCCCAGCGTCAGCAACCGCGTCAGCCGCCCCCATCCGGCGCGGGTTTCGGGATAGGCCAGGATGTCGGGCGCGCCGTCGCTGAAAACCAGACGCGCGCCCAAGATCAGTTTGAAGGTCTGGGCGCGCCGCCTGACCTCGTCGGATAGGGCCGGATCGATGGTGTGGTCTTCATCTACGGTGACTTCTCCCGGCCCCGAGCCTTCTCGTCGAAAGTCGGGCGGAAGAAGACCATGTTCTCGCAAGGCCTTCAGAGCGCTCCAGGCGCGAACCACGCCGGCGACGGTGTTGCGATCAGCCATGCCCATGCCGGCATGACCCCGAAGGAGCGCCGTCGCCACCATCTGTTTGGGGGATGAGGCCCCGTGAAGAAACGAGAAGTTGGTGGTCGTCGCCAGTTCGGCGTAATCGCCAGAAAGATCAGGTTCGATCATGCGAACAGGCCATGGATGAACCACCGCTGTTGTTCGTCGACGCCATACTCGCCTTGACGAAACAGCCAGAAACGGCGGCCGTCCGTGTCTTCCACACGATAGTAGTCGCGGGTGCGCTGTCCCGGCGCGCGCCACCATTCGCCAGCGATCCGTTCGGGTCCTTCGGCGCGTGTGACCTGGTGCAGAACGCGGCGCCAGCGGAACTTCAACGGATGACCGTCAGGCACTTCGGCCAGGGTCTCGACCGGCTGAGGCGGATCGAACAGCTGCAAGGGGCGCAAGGGCGGATCGTCCGGGTCCAGGTCAGGCCAGGCGCCTTCGCCGGACCGGGCCGAGGCTGAAACCCGCGAGGCGCGTTCTGGAATATGGGACGCGAACGGCTCGAACCGGATCACCGCCCCGGGGCCTAGCCGGGCAGTGAGTTGATCCACCAGCAGGCTGAGGGACTCTTCGCCCGGCGCGTCATGCTCCAGTCCCTGCTGGGTCGGCGTCAGGACCTGCGTCCACAGCACCGTCATCCGCGTCTGATCGAATCCGAATCCGGGATCCAGCGGATTGGACAAGGCCGCGATCCGTTCCTGAAACAGTCTCAGGATCGCCTTTGCATCCCGTGTCGGGCGCCCCGTGCGCACGACGATGCGCCGCACCGCGCCATCCACACGATAGAAACCCGCCTCGAAGGCGCGGCCGCCTAGGCTGATCTGATCCAGCCGGGTCATGGTCTCGATCAGCAGGTCGGAGAGGATGCGGTCGATATCCTCCAGCGTCGTGATCGGTTCGAAGAAAACCCGGTCGACAACCACGGGGGCGGGGGGGCGATGCGGGACGATGCGAATGTCCTCTTCACCCAGGATGCGTGCCAATCGGGTCGGGAACCCGACGCCAAATCGCGCGGCCAAGGGCGCTCTCGCCCGGTCGTCCAGATCGCCCAGCCGCTTCAAACCCAAGCGACGCAAAGCCACCTCGTCCTTGTCGGGCAGTTCCAGCGCGACGACCGGCAAACGGCGGACAACCTGACGATCCTGCCCAGGCTCGAACAGGCCGCCGGGACCGAAGCGAACAAGTGCGCGGGCGGCCTGCGGTGTTGCGGCCAGGGCGCACCGGGTCTGAAGCCCGAAGTGCTCGCCGCGAGCCTGGACTGCGTGCAGCAGACCCCTCTCGTCGCCGAACAGATGCGCGCAGCCGGTTGCGTCCAGGATCAGGCCATTCGCAGGATCAAGCGCAATCATGGGGGTGAAGCGGTCGAAATCCTCAAGAACCTGTTCCAGAAAGGCGGCATCGACATCCGCCGAATGAGGGACGACGCGCAGATCGGGCGTGCGTGCGCGGGCGTCGGCCAGGCTCAATCCAGGCGTCAGGCCCGCCCGTGCGGCCGATGGATCGACAGCGGCCAGCCTCAGCGCGCCCTTGACCTTTTCCGTCAGAACCAAGGGCGTAGCCTGGTCAGGCGGCGTATCGTCTTTCGCCTCCTGTCGCCGCAGTCGGTCGCTGGCCAGCCAAGGGAACCAAACCGCCAGATAACGGCGGGGGCGGCTGAAATGATCTCTGCTCACGATCCCACTCCAATATGCTTGTTCCTGTCTGCCCGCCGCCCCGCCGCCGCAGCAGGGTCACGGAAAAAGACGGACGGCCCGGCGCTCCGCCTTCCAGGGGGACCGAGGCCGATGAGGCCACGGACCATCGGCTCTCGGCGGCGCTGGGGCAGGGCGCAGCGGCGGCGCGCGCCAGGAACAGGGTTCCCCCTCCGGTTTCAGCCGCCAGAGCCAGGCGTCGGCTGGCCGTCATGCTGAAAGCCTTGGCTTCGCCCCAGGCGCTCAGCACGACCGCGCCCACGGCGAGACAGCGCAAAGCCTCTTCGCCCACGGCCAACAGGGTCTGCAGGTCGCGAGTCCGCACCACCAGAATGTCGCGCGGCGACAGTCCCATTTCATGAAGGCCCCGTCCGTAAGGGCGCCCCGTCTCTTGCGCCATCATGTCGTGCACGCCCCACAGGATCGGCCGATCCTCCCTGATGGTCTGGGCCATTCCCAATCCGAACGCGTTGAGAGCCACGGCGTCAGCAGGCGTCGCGGCATAGAGGTCATGCACGACCCCAGGGATCAAAGGCGCAAGAGGGGTGTCACATATCCCGCGCGCGCCGCGGGCGACCCGACGATCACCAAAGCGCTCAAGGCTTTCCAGCCGAGCCTTCAAAGCCGCCAAGGCGTCAGTTCGCGAACAAATGTTCCTCATTTGTTCTTAAAAGCCCAAAACCCCCAACCAGAGTCAAGCAGAGCAATGAGCTGGGTTTCAGAGACCTGTGCTTAAGGGAGCATGTGGGGGCGGCAAAGAACGGGGTTCTACACTCACTAAGTATCGCCTAAGATATATTATGCGAAATATATGTCACTCATTTGCTCAATCGTCGCTCATTCAACGGCCTAGCCGACTTTCCTCAGCCGTCGTCTGGTATGTTGCTGGCATTTGCGCGGGCGGCGGTTGTTTGGTCAAACTGACGCCCTTTAGCCAGAGCTTGAGCGCTTCCCAGTGGATCGCGGCCATGACCTTGAGGGTCATCAGCGGGATTGACGCCGTGACGGATGCGATGGCGCGGTCGGTCAACGGTTGGCGTTGCCCCTGCATGGCGGCCGTGATCAGGACGCCTTGGGCGTCCAGACCGTCGATGGTCATGTCCAGTTGATCGCCCGGCGCGTGGCCGCGAAACCGATAGTCCATATCCATGCCCATGAAGGGCGACACATAGAGCGCCTTGGCCGCGCCCTGGCGGATCAGGCCCTTGGCCTGGTCGGCGGCGGGCACGGGAATGACATAGGCGTGACGCACGCCGAATGTGCTGGTGACCTCATAGACCATGGCCGCCAGCCGCCCGTCGGGATGATGGCAGTAATAGAGGCTGATCGGGTTGAAGACATAGCCCAACACTCGGGGCATGGTTAACAGGCGGACAGGCCCCGCACCGATCTCGATTCCGGCGCGCGCCAGCCAGCCGTCAACCTGCGGCCTGAGATCGCCCGAGCCGTCGCCATAGTCGCGGTCGTGGAAGGACAGCAGGTTGAAACGATTGCGGGAGAAAAGACGCAACCGCCCGGCTGCGGCGTCGATCTCGCTCAGGTCCAGGAGCAGCCAGAAGACGCGGTAGTCCAACTGATGAACCTTGGGTCGCAGCCGACGGTGCATGACCCGGCCGCGATAGAGGGACGATGTCCCGCTCATGCCGCGCGTTCGAAATATGGGGTCGGGCTGGCGGTTAGATGGATGCGGCCGCTCTCGTTCTCGACCGTCCAGGGTCGGCGCACCCCGCCCAGCTGTTCGGCGACGGCGAGGCCGGATTGCAGGCCGTCCTCGTGGAAGCCCGCGCCAAAGTGCGCTCCGCAGAACCATACGCCCCCCTGTCCTTGCAGGCTCCACAACTGCTTCTGGGCCGCGACGGCGGCCGGATCGAAGATCGGGTGTTCGTAGATCTCGCTGCGCAGCAGGGTGTCGGGACGCGGCGGACGCGGCGGGTTCAGGGTGACGAACAGATCGTCACCCGCCAGCCCCTGCAGCCGGTTCATCCAGTAGGTCACGCACAGGCCGGCGTCCGCCCCGATATAGTTCCAGCTGGCCCAGGCGCGGCGGCGACGCGGCATCAGGGAGGCGTCCGTGTGCAGCACGGTCAGATTGCGACTGTAGCGGAAGGCGCCCAGCAACGACTGCTCGGCCGAGGTGGGCTGATCCAGCATGGCCAGGGCCTGGTCCGCATGAGCGCCGATGACGACATGATCGAAGCGTTCGACGCCGCCGTGGCTGTCATGAACGATCACGCCGTCGTCAGTGCGACGGATCGATACGACGCCGTGATCCAGCCGAATGTCCTGAAGCGCGCGCGCCAGATGTTCGACATAGATGCGGCTGCCGCCCTCGACAGTGCGCCACAGCGGGCGACCCACCAGTTTCAGCAGACCATGATTGCCGCAGAAGCGGATGAAGGATTCCGCCGGGTAATCCATCAGCGTATGGGCCGGCGACGACCAGATGGCGGCGGCCATCGGCAGAAGGTGATCGTCGCGGAACGCCTCGCTGAAGCCTTCGCGTTTCAGATAGTCGCCTAGCGTCAGGGACGGATCGTTCAGGCCCGAAAGATCGCGCGGCGCCTCGCGATAGAAGCGCAGGATTTCGGTCAGCATAGACCAGAAGCGCGGCCTCAGGGCATTGCGACGCTGGGCGAACAGGCCGGGGGCGGCGTATTCGAACCGTCCATCGTCCAGCGACACGGCGAACGACATGTCGGTGGCGCGGGTCTGGATCCCTAGGTGCGCGAACAGCGCGATCAGATTGGGATAGGTGGCGTCGTTGAAACAGATGAAGCCGGTATCCACCGCGACCTGGCCGGACGGCACGCCCGCCGTCACCGTATTGGTGTGTCCGCCCATACGGTCCGCCTTTTCATAGAGCGTGACCCGGTGTTTCTGCGATAGAAGCCAGGCGGAGGACAGGGCCGCGACGCCCGAACCGACAACGGCGATCTTCAGGGGTTCGGGAGACGATCTTGCGGGCGAGACGGACATGTAGGCTCCAGGGCGCGCCTGCGGACGCGGCGACGACGCATGGAGGATTTACGGGCCTGCGTCATGATCGGATCGCGATTGATCCAGACATTTCCGCCCGCCGTATTAGGGTTCATGCATGGCGAACCCCAATCCTTCGCACCGACACGGTCCGAACTTCCGGCTTCCCGGACGGGCGCCTTTGGCGCTGGGCGAATGACCCGGCCTGACACGCCCCTGGATCCCCGACTTCACGATCAGATGATCGAGGCGATCGCGCTGCGGCGTGACCGGGCGGCGTTCGCTTGCCTGTTCGAATATTTTGCGCCGCGACTGAAGGCCTGGCTGATCAAGTCCGGAGCCACGCCGGGCGCGGCGGAGGATTTCGCCCAGGACGCCATGCTGACGGTGTGGCGCAAGGCCGATCTGTTCGATGGCCGCAAGGCGCGGGCGGCGACCTGGATCTTCACCATCGCCCGCAATCGCCGCCTGGACATCCTGCGTCGCGACGCCCGGCCGCTGCCGACGCCGGAGATCGAACTGGCGGGTGAAGACGTTCTGCGCCCGGACGAGCTGTTGTCCATGTCACAGGATGCCGACCGGGTGCGGGACGCCCTGGCCCGTCTGAGCCCCGAACACGTCGAGGTGCTGCGCCTCGCCTTCTTTGCCGACAGTTCCCATTCCGAAATCGCGCGCCAGTTGGATCTGCCGCTGGGCACCGTGAAATCCCGCATTCGAAACGCCATGACCAAGCTTCGCCTGATACTCGCTCCGTCTGAGGAGGCGTCGCGATGACCGCGCGCCGCAATCCATCCGAAGAGCGGCTGCTGGCCTATGCATCCGGGTCCTTGAGCGCACCAGAGGCGGTTGTGGTCGCCGCCCATCTGGCCCTGCGTCCGGCCAATGACGCCTGGGTGCGAGAGTTGCAGGCGGTCGGCGGCGCATTCCTGGACGACGCCTCACCCGTCGACTTGTCAGAGGATGCGCTGGCGCACGCCCTGGCGCGGATCGAGACGGATGCGGGCGCGGTCCGGTCGCCTGCTCCGTTGAACGACATGCCCGAACTGCCGGAGCCGCTTCGCCGCTATGCGCTCGGCCCCTGGCGTTGGATCGGGCCGGGCATGCGGGTTCGGGATGTTCATGCGCCGCGCGACGGCGACTGCCGCGTCATTCTTTTAAAGATCGAACCGGGTCGCGAGACTCCGAAACACACCCATGGCGGTGTCGAACTGACCTGCGTGATCTCCGGCGCCTACGCCACTGAAACGCAGCGGTTCGACGTCGGCGATCTGGAAGAGGCGAACGATGACGTGCTGCACCAGCCGCGCGTCGTATCCGATGAGGCCTGTCTGTGCGTGGTCGCCCTGGATGGACAGATCAAGCTGGACGGCTGGGTGGGGCGGTTGCTGCAGCCGTTCGTGCGCCTGTGATGGGCCTGATCCTTCTCTGGGGCGTGGCCGCCCTGTTCATGGTCGTGGTTATGTCGGCCGCCTGGGGCGTTCAGCGCCGGACTGGACAAGGCGGATGGGCGGACGCCTTCTGGTCGTTGGGTCTGGGGGCGGCCGGGGTCAGCGTGGCCCTGTTTCCTCTCGACGGGGCCGCTCCCTCCCCTCGCCAATGGCTGGCGGCCTTGCTGATCGGCGCCTGGGGTATGCGCCTTGGGTTACACATCGCCAAACGTGCGACGGGCGAAGGCGAGGATGCACGCTACGCGCGGCTGCGCGAAGACTGGGGGCGCGGCTTCCAGGCGAAGATGTTTGGTTTTCTGATGTTGCAGGCCGGCGCCGCGGCTTTGCTTTCGCTCAGCGTTCTGGTCGCCGCACGCAATCCGGCGCCGGCTCTGACGCTTCAAGACGGCTTGGCGGCGTTGATCTTCGTCGGCGCCCTGTTCGGCGAGGGCGTGGCTGACCGACAGTTGGCGGCGTTCAAGCGCGATCCGGCCAACAAGGGCAAGGTGTGCGATGCGGGCCTGTGGGCCTGGTCGCGGCACCCGAATTACTTCTTCGAATGGTTGGGCTGGTGCGCCTGGCCCGTCTTCGCCATCAGCCTGAGCGGCGACTGGCCCTGGGGTTGGCTGGCGCTGACGGGTCCCGCCTACATGTATTGGCTGCTGACCAAGGTGTCGGGTGTGCCGTTGCTGGAGGCGCACATGAAGCGGTCGCGGCCGGACGCCTTCGCCGCCTATGTCGCGAAGACACCCAGCGCCTTCTTCCCCCGTCCGCCGCGCCGTTAGGACTTGGGCGCGGCGCCGATATGGGTTTGCCCACGCTTTTGGGCGATCTCGATCTGGCGATGGCGTTCGGCGTAGCGGGCGCGCTGGTCCTCGTCGCGCGCATCGTGACAGCGCGCGCAGCAGACGCCCTCAATATAATGTGGAGATGAACGGCCGGCCTCGTCCACCGGCAGACGGCAACCGCGGCACAGCGTGTGCGGCCCTTGGCTCAGGCCGTGACCGACAGAGACCCGCTCGTCGAAAACAAAACACTTTCCGCGCCATAGGCTGTCTTGTTCGTTCGTCGTCTCAAGATAACGCAGGATGCCGCCCTGCAGGTGGTGGACGTTTTCGATTCCTTCGGCCTTGAGGAAGGCGGTGGATTTCTCGCAGCGTATTCCGCCGGTGCAATACATGGCGACCCGCCGCGCGCCGGTCTGCGCCAACAAGGCGCGGCCCTCGGTGCGGAACCAGTCGGGGAAGTCGCGAAAGCTGTCGGTATCGGGTTGCACCGCGCCTTCGAACGCGCCGATCTCGCTCTCGTAAGCGTTGCGTGTATCGATCACCAGGGTCTCGGGATCGGCGATCAAGCCATTCCAGTCCGCAGGGGAGACGTAGACGCCCGCGTCGCGCGCAGGATCCAGGTTCGGCTGCCCCATGGTGACGATCTCGGCCTTCACCCGCACCTTCATACGGTGGAATGGCAAGGCGTCAGTCCAGGCGTATTTCAACTCCAGCCTATCGAAGCCCGGCAGGGCGTGGATGGCGGCCAGCACCGCCTCCACGCCATCGACTGGCCCGGCGATGGTGCCGTTCAACCCCTCATGGGCGACCAGCAGCGTGCCCCTCACCTGCCCGGCGTCGCACACGGCCTGCAGCCTGTCTCGAACCGTCATCGGGTCGGCGACCGGCGCGAACCGATAAAGCGCCGCCACACGGACGGAGCGGTCGGGCGATCTGGGGGTGTCGGTCATGTGCGGACCCAATACGCGCCGCGCCAGGAATGGCGCGCCCTGCAGGACTCGAACCTGCAACATCCCGCTTAGAAGGCGGGTGCTCTATCCGGTTGAGCTAAGGGCGCTTCTGGCCGGACGCAGGCGTCAGTGCGTCCAGGATTGCTTGCGGTTGGTGGCGAAGTTGTCGGCATAGGCCTTGATGATCACCGGCGGATCGTTCGGCTCATGCAGACGGAAGGCGATGCCGTGACGCTCGGCGTACTCGACGGCCTCTTCCTTCGAGTCGAAATTCAGCCGGACCTGACCGTTCATGTCGCTGGAGCTGGTCCAGCCCATCAGCGGATCGATGGTGCGCGCCGAGGCGGGTTCGAATTCCAGCCGCCAGTCGCGGCTCTTGGCCTTGCCCGACTGCATCGCGGTCTTGGCCGGGCGGTAGATGCGAGCGAGCATGGGCGGGTCCTCAGTGACGGCGGGCTTTCGCCCCTGCCATAACGCGCGCCGGATACGGAATCCAGCGGCCTTCCGTTGGTCGGGGCGAGAGGATTCGAACCTCCGACCCTCTGGTCCCAAACCAGATGCGCTACCAGGCTGCGCTACACCCCGGACCGAACGGAGCGCCCTATTGGCACTTCGCGCGGCAAACCGCAATCAAGGCTTGAAGTAAGGATGTAAAACTTTGTCGCCGGGCTGGGCGTTGATCTCGGCGGCGCGGCCGGCGCGCAGTTCCAGCACGCCGTTGGCCGCCCCGTTCGACCGGATCGGCGCCTCGGAAAACGGCGTCGCGTGCGAGGCGATGGAGACGATGCGTCCCTTGGGATCGATATAGAGAATATCCAGCGAACTGGGGGTGTTGCGCATCCAGAAACTCTGTTCGCGCGGCGCCTCGCCCGGCCATTGGAACAGCATTCCGCGATCCGCCTCCAGCGGCGGGCGGAACATCAGGCCGCGCTGACGCTCCGGTTCGTCATCGGCGATCTCGACCCAGAACTGGTGTTCGCCCGAGGTGGTGACGATGGCCAGACTTTGCAGCGGCTCGCCATTCGGGCCGGTCGGCGCCTTGGCCGCGCAGCCCGCTACGGCCAGCATCAGCATTCCTGCCAGAATCAGTCGTCTGGTTGCGTCGATCATGCGCCCCTCCTGGGCGCCGGATCTCAGCCGCCCGTTCTGATGTCCGCGACCACCAGCCCCTTGGGCCCATTGGCGAATCGCACCCGCACCGTGTCGCCAGGGATCAGATCGTCCAGACCGCAGCGACGCAGCGTCTCGATATGGACGAAGATATCGCCTGGCTCACGATCACGCACGACGAATCCGTAACCCTTGGTGCGATTGAACCATTTGACTAGGGCGGTCTCCAGTTCGTCGTCCGACAGTTCGGTCGGAGCGGTTGGCGGTGGGGCGCGACGAACAGGCGGGGCCGCATCTCCATAGCCCAGATCGTGGATCGCCACCGTCTGCCACCCCTTGGGCCGTTTGACGCAATCGCAGGTGATCGGGGCGCCTTCGTCGGCGGCGTCGCGCCCGAGGTCGCGAAGACTGCTGATATGCAGCAGCACGTCGCGCATTTCAGTCAGCGCAGGATCATTGGGAACGATGAAGCCGTAGCCCTTCACCGCATCGAACCATTTCACCCGGCCGATGACGCGAACGGTCTGCGCCGTCTCCATCTCGCTGTAGTCAGACAACTTAAGACCCCCGTCCGCGCCTCTAGCGGACTCGGCCTATGTTTAACACCGTTCCGCGAAACTTTGAAAAGCGGAAAATGCACGTGAGGGGCGAAGATTAACGTTACTGGTCAATCAAGACGAACGAAGACCACGCCAGTCGCTATTCCACGATCTTGAACATCGATCGTATTGGTCGGTGAGGATGATGGTCGCCAGAGCCGTTCGGCTCGATGGTCGTCCTGCCCCGCGTGGCAGTCCCTAGGGGAGTCGAACCCCTCTTTTCAGGTTGAAAACCTGACGTCCTAACCGATAGACGAAGGGACCGCTGCGCGGGAGAGCCGGCGATATAGCCGCGCCCTCGAAACGGTGCAAGCGTGGATTTTCAGTTTTTTGGGCGCGTTCAGATCATCCGGGGATCGGACACGTCCTCGATCTCGAACTGCACGCCCTTGCGGCCATTCCAGTCGTCGGCCTTCAGCCGACCCACGACGCTCAAGCCTCCCTGCCCCGCCAGAAGCGCCTGTCCGGTCGGCAGATCGGCGCACCGCCAGGCGATGGCCCGGACGGAGGCGCCATCCTGGCCGACCAGCCGGCACCGCACATGGCCGCCGTTCATCGCGACCGGCTCGCGCGCCTGAACGCCGCTGAGGGCGAATGTCGGTTCGGGATTGGCGGGACCGAAGGGGGCCAGGCGTTCGAACGATTCGAACAAGTCGCGGGTCGCGGCCGATGGATCGATCAGGGCGTCGATATCCAGCACATCCTGAGCGACCGCCTCCACCCGTTCCTGCGCCAGCCGGTCGTTCAAGAAGGCTGTCAGTTCCCCCAGACGCGCGCTGTCCATCGTCAGGCCCGCCGCCATGGCGTGGCCGCCGCCGGCGATCAGGACGCCGTTCTCCCATGCCGCCTGAATCGCGCGACCCAGATTCATGCCGGGCTGCGACCGGCCTGACCCCTTGCCGACGCCGGTGACGGGATCGACGCCGATGACGATGACGGGCTTGCGCCACCGTTCGCGCAATCGACCCGCGACGATGCCGACCACGCCGGGGTGCCAGTCGTCGCCGGCCACAACGACCACGGCGCTGTCGTCGGCGTGGGCGCCGGTCGCCTCGACGCGACGCACGGCGGCCTCGGTCACCGCCCGCTCCACGTCGCGCCGAGACAGGTTCAGGGCGTCCAGTTCGATGGCCAGGGCCTCCGCCTCTCTGGGATCGTCGGTCGACAGCAGGCGCGCCCCCAGGTCCGACCGGCCTATCCGTCCGCCCGCATTGATTCGCGGCCCCAGGATGAAGCCGGCGTGGTTGCTCTTGGCCGGTCCCGGCTCTGCGCCCGCCGCCGCCAGCAAGGCGCGCAGACCCGGATTGCGCCAGTCGCTCATCACCTTCAGCCCCAGCCCCGTCAGGGCGCGGTTGAAGCCGGTCAGGCCGGTGACGTCGCAGATCGCGCCCAGGGCCGCCAGGTCCAACCACTGGCGGATGTCGGGCTCGGACCTGTCGACGAACAGGCCGCGTCGGCGCGCCTCGCGGTTCAGGGCGGCCAGAAGCACGAAGACCACGCCGGCCGCCGCCAGATTGCCTTGGCCTGAGTTGCAGCCCGGTCGATTGGGGTTGACGACCGCCAAAGCCGTCGGCGGCTCGCTACGCATCATATGGTGGTCGATCACCACGACGTTCAGGGCGATGGCGGCGGCATGCGCCAGCGCCTCGTTCGCCGCCGCGCCGCAATCGACCGTGATCACCAGATCCGCGCCCGACGCCTTCAGACTGTCGAATGCCATGGCGCTGGGGCCGTAACCTTCGGTCAGGCGGTCGGGCACATAGATGGGCAACTCATGGCCCATGGCCCGGAACCAGCGCACCAGAAGGGCCGCGCTGGATGCGCCGTCGACGTCGTAATCGGCGAAGACATGGATGCTGGCCTGGGCCTGGAGCGCGTCCAGGATCGCCTCGGCCGCCGCGTCCATGTCCATGAAGCTGGACGGATCGGGGAACAGGGCGCGCAGAGTCGGCGTCAGAAAGTCCGCACCCTGATCGGCCCGCACGTTGCGCGAGGCCAAGGCGCGGGCCAGAACCTCGTCCAGCCCCAGGGTCTGCATATGGGCGCGCACGACCGCAGCCTCGGCCGGCCTCTGTCGCCAGGCGCGGCCGGACAGGGATCGGGATACACCGAGGAAGGCGTTCAGGGTCTTTGCGGCGCTGTCGTCAGCCATCGGCGCATCATCGGCGGATTCTTCCGTCGAGGCGACCGCCCGTATCGACTTCACCGCGCGGGGCGGCGGTCGAGCGGTGGTGGCGCCTTGGCCCGGTCGCGCAGGCTCTGGGCGAAGGCTTCGATCTCGGCCTGGGTGCGCGCGGCGTCGGGCGATACGGGCGCGGCGGCGACCTTGGCGGTGATCTGGGCGGCCAGGGCCTCTGGATCGTTCAGGGTCCAGTCGATCCGCGCGATCTCGCCGTTCAGGGCGGTGTTGTCGGCCTGAAGCCGCCGGGCGTTCGTCGCGACCTGCCGCACCTCCGGCAGGCCGGACGGGGCGGCGGGGAAGTCCTCCCAGCGCGGATAGTGACGGTTGGCGTCGACCAGTTCCTGGACGCGCGGGGCCAGCGGCGAAGCGGCGTCGGTCTTGGCGGACAGGCCGCTGGAGCAGGCGCCCAAACCCCCTGTGATCGCGACTGCGGCGATCAGGATCATCTTTTTCGAGAGCGGCGCGTTCATTTCCCGGTCGGTCTTATGCCATCATGGCCCCGCGCGGAAGGGCGGATGAACCGGCCCGCGCGCAGGAAGCGCGAAGGACGATCATGGCCAAGCCTCCCCCGCCCCCAAAAGACACGACCGACAAGCCTGCGCGCAAGGCCGGCCGCCCCACCTCCGCCAAGCCGCGCCCGCCGCGTCAGCCCAAGGAACAGCCGAAGGCCCCGCCCGAGGCGCCGCCTTCGGCCGATGAACCCCAACCCGCCTTCTCCGGCGCCGAGCAGGCCGCGCTCATCGAGACGCTGTCGCTCAATCTGGCCAAGGCGGCGATGATGGCCCAGGGCGCCCTGGCCGAGGCTGCGCTGAACCAGGCGGCCAGGAACGCGGACGGCCCGGCGACGCTGACGCCCGACCCGTTCAATGTCGGTCCGGCCATGACGTCGGTGATGACCAGCCTGGCCGCGCGTCCAGAAAAGCTGTTCCAGGCCCAGGCCGATCTGTTCGGCCGCTACATGGACCTGTGGAGCAGCACGGCGCGTCAGGCGGCGGGCGAGACGCCCGATCCCGCCCCGGCCGACAAGCGATTCAAGGACCCCGCCTGGTCGGAAAACCCGATGTTCGACATGATGCGGCGGTCCTATCTGCTCACGTCGGACTGGATGAACGGCCTGGTCGCGGGGGTCGAGGACGTCGATCCAGCGGTGAAACGCCGCGCCCAGTTTTTCACCCGCCTGCTGACCGACGCCTTTTCGCCGTCGAACTTCCTGGCCTCCAATCCGGTGGCGCTGAAGGCCCTGGCCGAGACCAGCGGCGAATCGCTGGTCAAGGGCATGCAGAACTTCGCCGCCGATCTGGAGCGCGGCGGAGGGTCGTTGCGCATCAGCCAGGCCGATTACGGCAAGTTCGTCGTGGGGGAAAACGTCGCGACGGCGCCGGGCCAGGTCGTCTGGCGTGACGAACTGTTCGAACTGATCCAGTACGCGCCGGCCGGCGAGACGCAGCATGAGGTTCCGCTGCTGATCTTCCCGCCATGGATCAACAAATTCTACATCATGGACCTGCAGCCGGCGAACTCGCTGATCCGCTGGCTGTCGGCCCAGGGGTTCACCGTCTTCGTCTGCTCCTGGGTCAACCCGGATCGCGACAAGGCCGAGTTCGGCTTCGACGACTATCTGGAGAAGGGCGTCTATCGCGCCGTCGAGAAGACGCTGGAACAGGCTGGGACGGATCGGTTGAACGCCGTCGGCTACTGCATCGGCGGCACCCTGCTGGGCGCCGGTCTGGCGCATATGGCAGCCAAGGGCGACACGCGGGTCGCCGCCGCCACCTTCTTCGCCGCGCAACACGACTTCGCCGAGGCGGGCGACCTGCTGCTGTTCACCGACGAACACTGGATCGCCGAGATCGAGCGTCAGATGGATGCGGCGGGCGGCGTCCTGCCCGGCGCAGCGATGGCCGAGACGTTCAACGCCCTGCGGTCCAACGACCTGATCTGGTCCTTTTTCGTCAGCAACTATCTGCTGGGCAAGGATCCGCCGGCCTTCGACCTTCTGTTCTGGAACGCCGATCAGACGCGGATGCCCAAGGCGCTGCACCTGGCCTATCTACGCCAGATGTACGGCGCCAACGCCCTGGCAACAGGCGAGTTCGAGATCGGCGGCCTTATCGCCGACCTGTCGAAGGTGAGAATCCCGCTGTATTTCCAGGCCAGCCGCGAGGACCATATAGCGCCGATGAACTCGGTCTATCGCTCGGCGCGGCTGTTCGGCGGCCCGGACGTGACCTTCACCCTGGCCGGATCGGGCCATATCGCCGGCGTCATCAATGCCCCGGCGGCGCGGAAATATCAGCATTGGACCAACCCCGCCCTGCCCGAGACCCTGGCGGAATGGCAGGCGGGCGCGACGGAGCATCCGGGCAGTTGGTGGGACCATTGGGCGGCGTGGCTGCGCGAACGGTCCGGCGAGCTGATCCCCGCTCGTGATCCAACGAAGGGCCCGCTAAAGCCCATCGAGCCGGCGCCCGGCAGCTATGTGAAAGTGAAGTCTTGAACCGTATCGAACCGAACGCCCTTCTGGCCCTCAGCACGGGCGTCGCCCTGGCGCTTCTGCTCATGACCGCCAGCGTCTTCGGTGAGCCGGGCAATACGCTCAAATACTTGCTGTCAGCCGTGATCTGCGCCGGCGCCTTCGTGCTGCTGAACGGGCGGGTGGCGCACATGATGAAGCGGCCGGCGGTCCAGCCGATGATCCACGCCGACGCGCCCGGCACGGCCGTCTGGTCGGGCCTGTTTCCGCTGATGGTCATCGCCATGGCCTGCGCGCCTGTCTTCTTCGCCGGGCATGACTACGGCCTGCTGGTCATCATCGCATCGGTCATCTTCGGCGCGACGGTGGACTCCGCGTTGCGGGCGCGTCGCCTCTAGGCCGCCGTGAACTTCAGCGCCACACCATTGTTGCAGTAGCGCAAACCCGTTGGGCGTGGCCCATCGGGAAAGACATGTCCTTGGTGCGCCAAGCAGCGTGCACAATGGTATTCGGTGCGCGGAACGCCGATGGCCAGATCGCGCTTCTTGCCGATATTGGTGCCGATCACGTCATAGAAACTGGGCCAGCCGGTGTGGGAATCGAACTTCCACTCCGACCGGAACAGCGCCAGATCACATCCCTTGCACGCAAAGACGCCGCGCGCGTGCTGGTCGTTCAGGGGGCTGGAATAAGGACGTTCGGTCCCCTCGTGCCGCATGACGCGCCAGGAGGCTTCGCCCAGGCGTCGTCGCCAATCCGCATCGGACACCCGACGATAGGGCGAGGCGGCGTACTGCCCCTCCCCGGCTTCGGACGTCGCGGGCGAACAGGCGGAAAGGGCGAGCGCGCCGGCGCCCATCAGAAGGCCCCGGCGATGCTGGATCAGGGACTGGGTCATGTCCCTGATACGACGAACGCCGCCGAATGGTTTCAGGTGCTCAGATCAGGCCCGTCGCCTCGTCCAGGCCCAGCATGATGTTCAGGTTCTGAACCGCCGCGCCCGAGGCGCCTTTGCCCAGATTGTCCAGCAGGGCGACCAGCCGCGCCTGTTCGCCATTGCGATCGCCGAATACATGAAGCCGCAGGCGGTTGGTGCCGTTCAGGCCCTCGGGCTCGATACCGGCCATGGCCTCGGTCTCCTCAAGGTCCGCGACCTCGACGAAACGCTGGCCGTCATAGGCCTCGACCAGGGCGCCGTGCAGCCGTTCGACAGAGGGAGTTTCCGGCAGGGCCGCCAGATGCAGCGGAACCTCGACCAGCATGCCCTGGCGATAGGCGCCGACAGCGGGCGTGAACAGGACGTCGCGGCTCAGACCCGCATGCCGGGTCATCTCGGGCACATGTTTGTGCTTCAGCGTCAGGCCATAGGCGCGATAGGCGGTCGCGGCGCCGGGCGCTTCGAACTCGGCGATCATGGCCTTGCCGCCACCGGAATAGCCCGACACCGCATTGACCGTGACCGGATAGTTGGCCGGAACCAGACCCGCCTTCACCAGCGGCCGCATCAGGCCGATGAAACCGGTCGGATAGCAGCCGGGGTTCGACACGAACTGCGACCGCGCGATCAGCGCGCGCTGCCCCGCATCCATTTCGGGAAAGCCGTAGGCCCAGCCCGGCGCGACCCGATAGGCGGTCGAGGCGTCGATCACCTTCACGGACGGGTTCTCGACCATCGTCACGGCTTCCCTCGCCGCATCGTCGGGCAGGCACAGGATCACGGCGTCTGCACCGTTCAACGCCTCGCGCCGCGCCTCCACATCGCGACGACGCTCGCCCAGCAGGACCAGTTCCAGATCCGGGCGCGCTTCGAGCCGCTCGCGGATCTCAAGCCCCGTGGTGCCGGCTTCGCCGTCGATGAAGATGGTGTGGGTCATCTGTCTCTCCCGTCCCTTCTCCGCTTAAGGAGCAAAGGCGCAAGAAAAAGGGCGCTCCGGGTGTCCCCGAAGCGCCCAAAATCCAAACCGCGTAAACGCGATCAGCGCTTCGAGAACTGGAAGCTGCGGCGAGCCTTGGCGCGGCCGTACTTCTTGCGCTCGACGACGCGGCTGTCGCGGGTCAGGAAGCCGTGCGGCTTCAGGACCTTACGCAGTTCCGGTTCGAAGTGCGTCAGGGCGTGCGACAGGCCGTGGCGGATGGCGCCGGCCTGGCCCGACAGGCCCGAACCCTCGACGGTGCAGATCACGTCATACTGGGTGGCGCGGTCGGCGACGTTCAGCGGCTGGGCCACCATCATCTGCAGGACCGGACGGGCGAAATAGGCGGCCACGTCCTTGCCGTTCACGGTGATCTTGCCGGCGCCGGGCTTCACCCACACGCGGGCGATGGCGTTCTTGCGCTTGCCGGTCGAATAGGCGCGGCCCTGGGCGTCCAGCTTCTGGACATAGACAGGCGCGTCGTTCTCGGCCGACGCCGACAGGCCCTTCAGGGCGTCGAAGCCGGTGGCGGTTTCGGTGTTGGTCACGTCGGTCATGCTCAGACGCTCCGGGTGTTCTTGGGCGACGCCGACTTGAAGTCGATCGTTTCCGGTTGCTGGGCTTCGTGGTCGTGCTGGCTGCCGGCGAACAGGCGCAGGTGCGTCATCTGCTTGCGGGCCAGGGGGCTTTCCTTGGGCAGCATGCGCTCGACGGCCTTCTCGAGGACGCGCTCGGGGAAGCGACCGCCCAGAACCTTTTCCGGGGTCGTCGACTTGACGCCGCCGGGGTGGCCCGTGTGGCGATAGTAGATCTTGTCGGTGTTCTTCTTGCCGGTGAACACCACCTTGTCGACGTTGGTGACGACGACGTAGTCGCCGCAATCGACGTGCGGGGTGTAGTCGCCGCGGTGCTTGCCGCGCAGACGGTTGGCGATAAAGGTCGCGAGACGGCCCACGACGACGCCTTCGGCGTCGATGTGAATCCACTTCTTCTCGACCTCGGCCGGCTTCAACGAAGCCGTGGTGCTCTTCAGCATGAGGGGGTTCCTGGAGACGAAAATCGGGTCCGGCCCCCGAAGGAACCGAATGAAGGCGCGCTGATACCGGAGACGATCGGTCGCGTCAATGCGCAAGCGCGGCGCTTGAGCGCCATAAATATTTGATTTCAAACGGTATTGCCAATAAGGTATCAAAATACCTGACTGAGGAACAGCTATGAACGTTACGAAATAACAGATTTCGTCATCAAACCATGACGTTTTGCCGCCATCCGGGACGCCAAGCCTCTCGGAGCATCCCATGCATCTTCATCGTCGCGGCCTGATCGCCTCCAGCGCCGCCCTCGCCTTCTCGGGCCTGGCCCGCAGCGTTCAGGCGGCCGAGGAGACCTATCTGAACGAGGTCGAGGGTTATGGTCCGCTGAAGCGCGATCCCAACGGCCTGCTGGATTTGCCGGACGGCTTTTCTTACCGCATCGTGTCGCAGGGCGGCGAGACCATGGCGGACGGTCTGCTGGTCCCCGGTCAGTTCGACGGCATGGGCTGTTTCGGGCTGGGCGGGACGCGCGTCGCCCTGGTCCGCAACCACGAACTGAAAGGATCGTCCGCCGCGCACCGCAACTGGGGACCGGGCGGCTATAATCAGCAGCGGATCGGCCTGCTGGATGCGACACGCGCCTATGACACCTATAAGGACGGTCGCCCCCTGCCCGGCGGCACGACCACGGTGATCTATGACCTGGCGACCGGCAGGACCGAGCGCCAGCACCTCAGCCTGGCCGGCACCAGCACCAACTGCTGTGGCGGGCCGACGCCGTGGGGATCGTGGCTGACCTGCGAGGAAACGCAGGAGACGCCCGCCGACGCCGACGTCACCAAGGCCCACGGCTATGTCTTCGAGGTGCCGTCGCGCGCCGGGGGGCTGGTGGATCCCGTTCCCCTGACCGCCATGGGCCGGTTCGACCATGAGGCCGTCTGCGTCGATCCGCGCACCGGCATCGTCTATCTGACCGAGGATAAGCAGGACGGCCTGTTCTATCGTTTCATCCCCGAGACGCCGGGCGAACTGGTCAAGGGCGGCCGGTTGCAAGCCATGGTCGTGCGCGCGCGCCAGGGGGCGGACACCTCCAACCACCAGGATCGGCTGTGGTCGGTCGGCGACTGGCTGGACGTGGACTGGATCGACATGGCCGAGGTCGAAAGCCCCAAGGGCGACCTGCGCCAGCGCGGCCACGCCGACGGCGCCGCCCTGGTCGCGCGGGGCGAAGGCGTCTGGTGGGGCGACGGCGAGCTTTATCTGACCGCCACCTCGGGCGGGCCGATCCAGCGGGGGCAGATCCTGCGCTACGTCCCCTCGCCCGAGGAAGGCCGTGCGGGCGAAGCGCGTCGGCCGGGCCGTCTTCAATTGTTCGTCGAAAGCACGAACGAGAAGACCCTGAACATGGGCGACAACATCACCATCGCGCCCTGGAGCCATCTGATCGTGTGCGAGGACAACTATTCCAGCGACATCAGGAACCACCTGAAGGGGGTGACGCCGGACGGCAAGATCTACACCCTGGGCCGCAATGTGTTTCAGGGAAACTCGGAGTTCGCCGGCGCGGTCTTCTCGCCGGACGGATCGACCCTGTTCGTCAACATCCAGTATCCCGGCATGACCCTGGCCATCACCGGCCCATGGCGCGCGGCCCGGACATGAAGATGCGGGGTTGGGCGCGCAGCACCAGCCACAGGTTCGCCGTCGCCACGGCCAGGACGACGGCGGCCCCGCCCTGGTGCAGCACGCCCAGCCACACCGGCACGGCGTTGATCAGGGTGACGACGCCCAGCAGGGCCTGGGCCCAGATTACGCCGGCCAGGGCGAAGGCGCCGAAACCCATGCCTTCGGCCACGCGCCAGCGCCAGGCCTGGAAGGCATAGACGCTGACGGCGATCAGCAGCCCATAGGCGACCAGTCGGTGATTGAACTGGGTCAGGGCCTGATCGTGCAGCAGGGCCCCCGCCCCCAAACTCCAGTCGGCCGGCGGCAGGACCTGGCCGTTCATCAGCGGCCAGTCCGTATAGACCAGCCCAGCATGGCCGCCCGCGACCAAGGCGCCCAACAGGCATTGCAGGAAGACCAGCCCCAGCAGCAAACCGGCGCCCCGCGCCCAACCGGCGGGCGGGCGGCCGTGATCCTCGCCGTTCCAGGCCTCCAGCCCGGTCCAGATCAGGGCGGCGAACAGAACGAAGGCCAGGCCCAAATGTGTCGCCAACCGCTCGGGCGCGACGCTCACGCGCTCGGACAGGCCGCTGGACACCATCCACCAGCCGATCAGCCCCTGCAGCCCGCCCAGCGCCAGCAGAACCACACAGCGCCAGATCAGCCGATCCGGCATGGCCCATCGACGGAAGACCGAGCGCGGCGGCGCGGCGCGGCACAGCAGGAAGAAGGCCAGCGGCAGGGCGAACACCGCCCCGACCAGCCGCCCGATCAGTCGATGCAGCCATTCCCACCAGAAGATGCCCTGGAACTCGCCCAGGCTCATGCCGGCGTTGATCTGGGCGTATTGGGGAATCTGTTTGTACTTCTCGAACGCCTCGTTCCACTGGGCGTCGTTCAGAGGCGGGATGGCGCCCATGATGGGCTTCCACTCGGTGATCGACAGGCCCGAACCCGTCAGGCGCGTAATGCCGCCGATGACGACCATCAGGAACACGATGACCGCCGTGGCGAACAGCCACGCGGCCACGGCGCGATTGCGATCTGGATTTCCGAAACGGTTCATTCGACGCCCGACGCTGACCCGGATATGCTGTCGCGCTCGACCATGACCAAATCGCGACCGTGGCGGTATGCCCCGGTCTCGACGCAAGATCGAGTCGGATTGAGTTAACGGCGCTGACGCCGCAGGAGATCAGGGTTGCAGTACGCCGATATCGCCGCCGCCATCGCAGGTGGATTGCTTCTGGCCTGGATCGCGGACCTGCTGACCGGGCGTCGCGGATTCGGCGGGACGTCGCTGGTGTCCGGGGTCGGCCTGGTCTGCGGCTGGTTCCTGGCGGTGAGGGTGTTTGCGATCGGGACGATGGACAGCTGGGTCTGGGTGCCCTGGGCCCTGGTCGGATCTGGGGTCTGCCTGGTCGCCTTCTTCCTATTCAGGAACAAGCGCTGATGCCGCCCCGCGCGCGTCGATTCGTCGCCGCGATCGGCGTGCTGGCCTTTCTGGTCTTCTGGGTCTGGAGCCTGATCGCCCTGCGCGGCCTGTTCCCGGCCTCGGCCTGGATCGACTTCATCTTCTTCGGCGTGGGCGGCACGGCGTGGGGCCTGCCGTTGATCCCATTGCTGAAGTGGGCCGAACGCGGCTGAGGCCATATACGGCGATGGGGCCGCCCGCAAGGACGACCCCACCATCATCATTCTGTTTTTCAAGAATGGTCGGAGCGACAGGATTCGAACCTGCGACCCCTTGACCCCCAGTCAAGTGCGCTACCAGGCTGCGCCACGCTCCGAAGGCGCTCCCTATAGACGGGGGACTCGTGGATCGCAAACGCTAAAACGACTTATCCACCTACCGCGCGAGAATGGCGTCCAGCCGGGCCTTCGCCTGCTCCAGATCGGCTAAAAGTCGGTGCAAACCGGAGATTTCAGGTCGCGAATCATGGGCCGGAGCCTGGTCGCTTCGTCCGTCCTCGATCAGATCGGCGGCGTCGGCGCCGACCAGCTTCTTCAGCCCCTGCTCCTTGTGCAGACGCTGGACGCCGCGAATGGTCAGACCGTCGTCGTGCAGCAGCCGCTTGACCGCCTTCAGAACCAGGACGTCCTGCGGTCGATAGAACCGACGCCCGCCGGCGCGTTTGACCGGCGTTACGAACTCGAACTTGGTTTCCCAGAACCGCAGCACATGCTGCGGCGCCCCGACCTCTTCGGCCGCTTCGGAAATGCTGCGAAAGGCGCCGGGGCTCTTGGCCACCGGAATCAGGCCTCGACGACGGCGTCGTGAACCCGGCTTTTCATGATCTGAGAGGCGCGGAAGCTGATGACCCGACGCGGATTGATGGCCGCCGGTTCGCCCGTCTTGGGGTTGCGACCCATTCGGGCGCGCTTTTCGCGAACCTGGAAGACGCCGAAGCCCGACAGTTTCACCGTCTCGCCGCGTTCCAACGATTCGACGATCAGCTCCAGCGTCCGTTCGACCAGGGCCGGGCATTCCTGACGAGACAGACCGACCTCGTCGTGGACGGCCTCGCACAGATCCGCGCGGGTCACAGTCTGTTGGCCGGCCATCATATCCCCCGCTCGCGCGATCAAGTCGTTGTCATAGGGACGCAAGGGCCCCGAAAAATCAATGCCGCCAGGCGACTTTAGAGCCGCAGGGCGCACGCGCCCCAGGTCAGGCCGCCGCCCATGGCCTCCAGCAGCACCATGTCGCCCTTCTTGATGCGCCCGTCCTGGATCGCGGCGTCCAGCGCCAGCGGGATGGAGGCGGCAGAGGTGTTGGCGTGCGTGGCGACGGTGGAGATCACCTTGTTCTCGTCCAGACCTAAACGATCGCCGACGCCCTTGATGATGCGCTGATTGGCTTGGTGAGGCACGAACCAATCGACGTCCGAAATCTGGATGTTCGCCGCGGCGCAGGCGGCGGTGATTCCCTCGGCGATATTGACGACGGCATGGCGGAAGACCTGGTTTCCGGCCATGCGCAGATGCCCGACCGTCCCGGTCGTCGCCGGCCCGCCATCGACATAGAGAAGGTCGGTCTTGGAGCCATCGGCGCGCAGGGCGAAGCCCAGCATCCCCTGATCGTCGGACGTCCCCTGCCCCTCGCGCGGTTCCAGCACGACCGCGCCGGCGCCGTCTCCGAACAGGACGCAGGTGGTCCGGTCGGTCCAGTCCATCAGCCGGGTCATTTCTTCGGCCCCGATCACCAGGGCGCATTTCGACAGGCCGCGCGCCACGAAACCGTCGGCGACGCTGAGCGCATAGACGAAGCCCGAACAGACCGCCTGGACATCGAAGGCCACGCCCACGCCGGCGCCCAGCTTGCTCTGAACGATGGAGGCCACGGCCGGGAAGGTCATGTCCGGCGTGGTGGTGGCCACAATGATCAGATCGACGTCGGACGGCGTCTTGCCCGCGTCGGCCAGGGCCTTCCGGGCCGCCTCGACGGCCAGGTCGCTGGTCGGCTGATCGTCGCGCGCCTTGTGGCGCTGCTTGATGCCGGTGCGTTCCTGGATCCATTCGTCGGAGGTGTCGACGATCTTGGCCAGGTCGGCGTTGGTGACGATCTGCTCCGGCAGGAAGGAGCCGACGCCGGTGACGACGCTGCGGGTGACACTCACTGGACGGTTTCTCCCACGGGGGCGGCGGCCTTGGCGTGATCGAACACGGCGTCCAGCTTGCCCAGGTTGTCCCCCACCTTGCTCATATAGTCGCTGCGGGCCAGATCGACAGCGATGCGGATGGCGTTGCCGAACCCCTTGGCGTCCGCGCCGCCGTGGCTTTTCACCACGATGCCGTTCAGACCCAGCAAGGGGCCGCCATTGATGGCGCTGGGGTCGATCTTCTGACGCATCTTCTTCAGGGCCGGCATGGCGATGGCGGCGCCCAGCTTCGACTGCAGATTGGAGGTCAGGGCTTCTTTCAGCAGGGCCGAAATGTAGCGGGCGGTGCCTTCGGCGGTCTTCAGGGCGATGTTGCCGGTGAAGCCGTCGGTCACAACCACATCCACCGTGCCCTTGGCGATGTCGTCGCCCTCGACGAAGCCGTGATAGTTTAGGTCGAACGGACCGTCGCGCAGGATGGCGTGCGCTTCCTTGACCTGTTCATTGCCCTTCATGTCTTCGGAGCCGACGTTCAGCAGGCCGATGGTCGGGCGGGCGACGCCACGCACAGCCGCCTGGAAAGCCTCGCCCATGATGGCGAACTCGACCAGCTGTTCCGCGTCGCTGCCGATGTTGGCGCCCACATCGAGAACAGCCGTATGCCCCTTGAATGTCGGCCAGCTGGCGACGATGGCCGGCCGTTCCAGGCCCGGCGCGGACATCCGCAGGATCAGCTTGGCGATGGCCATCAGGGCGCCGGTGTTGCCGGCCGAGACCACGCCGCCCGCCTCGCCCGTCTTCACGGCCTCGATGGCGTTCCACAGGCTGGAGCCCTTGCCGCGCCGCATCGCCTGGGCCGGCTTCTCGTCCATGGCCACGACCTTTTCGGTGTGGCGGATGTCGATGATGTCGGCCGGTAGGTTGCAACGCGCCAGATGCGCCCGGATCTGGGTCTCGTCGCCATGCAGCAGGAACCGCACGCCCTCGCCGTCGTGGGCGGAGAGGTAGCTGCGGATGCCGGGAACGACGACGGATGGCCCGTGATCGCCGCCCATGGCGTCAAGCGAGATCGTAACTGGGGTGGGCAAATGGACCTCGTGTGGCCGCGTCGTCTTGTCGCGCGACGCTTCGGATTGGGCGCTGGACGATAGCGCCGACGCCGGGGGATGCAACCACCCGGCCCCTACGTCAACCTCGGCCGCGCCTCAGGCCGGATCTTGGCGATCCTTCAACGCCTTCAGGGCGGCGAAGGGCGAGATTTCCTTGGGTTCTTCCGGTTGCACGAACGCCGCGCCCGGTTTGCGAGGAAACGGATCAAGCGACAGCACCAGCTGTTCGACGGCGTACTGGCCCAGGTCGATCTTGCCGTCTTCGATCAGGTCGGCGCCTTCCTCGTCCAGCGTAATCTCGATCTCGTCGGTTTCCTCGGTCGCCGCCTCGGCCAGCTGGATCGAGAAGCGTCGGTCCACATCGACCGGCAGCGGCTCCAGAGTCAGACCGCAGGTCTGGACGGCGTGGGCGACGACCCGGCCCTTCATCGTCCATTCGCTGGTGGACGGCGTGGGCTTGATCTCAAGATCGACCACGAAATTCTCAAGTCCCTGCAGGTCCAGAGACCGGGCGATTCGTTTGCGCGTCTCGGCGTCCGGTTCCAGCCGACGGCTCAGACCGGCGCCGATCTGATTGATGCGAACCACGTCGCTGAAGGGGTGCGTCATGCTCATCTCGTTCAAACCTCGGCCCAGGCCGGCGTCGCCAGCACGGCCTTGAAATTCTGCTGGCCCAGCGCCGATCGACTGGCCAGGGCGTAGTTCGCCAGGGCGGCGGCGTGTTCAGCCTGCGGCTCGCTATAGACATTGCGGGCCATCGCTTCGGTAAGGGTCGCGACGTCCCCCGCCCTCAGCGGAGCCTCATAGGCGTTCATGCGGCCGTAGACCGCCTCGCCCAGTTTGCGCATCTTCTTGCCCACCGAGACGTCACCAACCCCCTCCTCGCGCAACGCATTGTCCAGCGCCGAGACATAGACGTCGAACACGGCTTGGGCCGCGTCGCGCCCTTGAACCGTGTCTTCATCGCGCAAACGCAGCACCAGCAGCAGCACATGCAGCGTATAGAGTTCGAATCGGGCGTCGATGCGGTCGGCGACGCCCATCTGCGTGTAAAAGACGGGATTTCGCGCCTGGGCCACGGCCTTGGCGTACAGGTCGTCGCCGATGCGCGGCCCGGATCGGGGTTTGAACAGGTTTTTCAGCATGGGTTCCAACGGCCCCTTTTCCGCCGTGCCGTTGAACTAGGACGCAGGTCCGTCTAGGTCAAAGACCTTGTTCTCTCGCAGGCGCCCGACCATGTCCCGTTTCGTTCCGCTTCTCGCCGCCGTTTCGCTGGCCGGTTTCAGCGCCGCCTGCGCGCCGGTCATCGGCTCCAACGGCTTCCAGGCCATCGACGCCAAGCCTCAGGACGTGGTGGCCGGGACGGACACCAAGGAAACGGTGCTGGCCAAGCTGGGCTCGCCCTCAACCACCTCGACGTTCGAACCGAACCAGGTCTGGTACTACATCAGCCAGACGACGGAGAAATACACCTACAACCTGCCCAAGGTCTCCAGCCGCACGGTGACCGAGATCACCTTCGCGCCCGGCGGCGATCAGGTGGCGGCGGTGCGGACCCTGGGCCTGGCAGACGGCGAGGATGTCGCCATGAATCGCAACGAGACGCCGACGCGCGGCCGTTCGCTGACGGTTCTGGAGCAACTGCTCGGCAACGTCGGGCGCGGCCAATTGCCCCGCACGGAAGACGATACGCCCGGCCAGCGCCGCCCCGACTAAGGCCGCCCGCGTCCAGACAAGCGAACGCCCCGGAGAGTGATCTCCGGGGCGTCGCCGTTTCGGAACGGTCCTAGCCGACCGATCCGCTGGCCAGCACCGCCAGCAGAAGCAGGGCGACGATGTTGGTGATCTTGATCATCGGGTTCACCGCCGGGCCGGACGTATCCTTGTAGGGATCGCCGACCGTGTCGCCGGTCACGGCCGCCTTGTGCGCTTCCGATCCCTTGCCGTGGACGACGCCGTTCTTGTCGGTGAAGCCTTCCTCGATCACCTTCTTGGCGTTGTCCCAGGCGCCGCCGCCCGAGGTCATCGAAATGGCCACGAACAGGCCGGTCACGATCACCCCCATCAGCATGGCGCCGAGGGCGGCGAAGGCATTGGCCCTGTCCGAAATGCCCAAGACCGCGACGAACAGGACGATTGGCGACAGCACCGGCAGCAGCGACGGCACGATCATCTCGCGGATCGCGGCCTTGGTCAGGATGTCGACCGCCCGACCGTATTCCGGCTTGACCTGATAGGTCATGATGCCGGGGTTCTCGCGGAACTGACGCCGAACTTCCGCGACCACCGATTCGGCCGCGCGCCCCACCGCCATCATTGACATGCCGCCGAACAGGAAGGGCAGCAGTCCTCCGAACAGCAGACCGACAACAACGTAAGGGTTGGTCAGGTCGAAGGCGACCGCCCCCATATCGGCGAAGAACGGATAGTCCGTCGGATTGGCGGAAAAATACTGCAGATCCGACGTATAGGCCGCGAACAGCACCAGGGCGCCTAGACCCGCAGAGCCAATGGCGTAGCCCTTGGTCACCGCCTTGGTGGTGTTGCCCACGGCATCCAGCGCATCGGTCGAATGGCGCACCTCGGCCGGAAGACCCGCCATCTCCGCGATGCCGCCGGCGTTGTCTGTGACAGGACCAAAGGCGTCCAGCGCCACGATCATCCCCGCAACGCCCAGCATGGTCGTTGTCGCAATGGCGATGCCGAACAGACCGGCCAGTTGGAAGCTGACAACGATGCCGACGATGATCGTCAGGGCCGGCAGGGCCGTGGCCTCCAGCGACACCGCCAGACCTTGGATGACATTGGTGCCGTGACCGGAGACCGAGGCGTTGGCCACCGACCGCACAGGCCGGAAGCCCGACCCGGTGTAGTATTCGGTCGCCACCACGATCGCCGCCGTCACCGCCAGGCCGACCATGCCGGACCAGAACAGGGCCATGGGCTGTATCTCCAACCCGCCGGCCGTAACGATAGGCCCTGTCACCATCTGGTTGATGACCCACCAGACCGCCCCGATGGACAGGACGCCTGTCACGATCAGACCCTGATATAGCGCGCCCATGATATTGCGGCCCTTGCCCAGCCGTACGAAGAAGCTGCCGACGATGGATGTGACCACACAGACGGCGCAGATCGCCAGCGGCAGGACCATCATCACATCGACATAGGGCTGGCCCCGGAAGAAGATGGCGGCCAGCACCATGGTCGCCACCGTCGTCACCGCATAGGTCTCGAACAGGTCGGCGGCCATGCCGGCGCAGTCGCCGACATTGTCACCGACATTGTCGGCGATGGTGGCGGCGTTGCGGGGATCGTCTTCCGGGATGCCCGCCTCGACCTTGCCCACCATGTCGCCGCCCACGTCGGCGCCCTTGGTGAAGATGCCGCCGCCCAGACGCGCGAAAATCGAGATCAGCGAGGCGCCGAAGCCCAGCGCCACCAGGCCGTCGATCACTTCGCGCCCGGTCGACGCCAACCCCAGATGCTGGGTCAGGACGATATAATAGCCCGACACCCCGATCAGGGCGCCCCCCGCCACGAACATGCCGGTGATGGCGCCCGAGCGGAACGCCAGGTCCAGCCCCTTGGCCAGACCTTCGGACGCAGCCTGGGCCGTGCGGACATTGGCGCGCACGGATATCAGCATCCCTGCATAACCGGCCGCCCCGGACAGGACGGCGCCGATCAGGAAGCCGACGGCGGCATAGACTCCGATCAGGAAATAGGCCGCGATCAGGATTACGACCCCGACCAGGCCGATGGTCAGATATTGCCGTTTCAGATAGGCCGAGGCGCCTTCCTGAATGGCGGCTGCGATCTCTCGCATCTTGTCGTCGCCAGTGCTCGCCTTCATCAGAACGGCGGTCTGAACGGCGCCGTAAAGCACCGCCAGAACGCCGGCCGCGAAGACCAGCGTGAGTGAGTTCGTCATTGGCGTTTCCATGCCCTTGCAAACAGGCGCGCAGGCCGTGGGCAGCGGTCGGGCGTTATCGCCTCTGTCCGCCTTCCGGTCCCCCCGCACGCGGCGAACGCGTCAGTGCGTTCTTTGGGATTTGCATATCAACGGTGTCACGGAGGGGAGTTCGATGCAATCGCGCCGGATGGCCGTGAGACCGACACTCTTCGGAACAACCTGAGACCGTTTCCACTTCGCGCAGATCGTGAGACCCTCCATGAGAACGAGGGTTTGCAAATGATCTTGAATGTCGCGTTTCTCGCCGCAGCCCTGATGGCTCAAGACCAGCCGGTGGCGTCCGCACCAGTTGCGGGCCAACCCGCAACTACGACGCAGGCAGCGCCTCAAAGGCCGCGTCGAATCTGTGAAACGCGCGCCCCTACCGGCCGTAGGCTGCAGCAACGCATTTGCTATACGCCTGAGCAGCATGCGGCGCTTGTCGCGGCGAAGCGCAAGGAAGCGGAAGACGTCGTCGCCGGCGGAAACACCTTGGATGAGGAGGCCAAGATTCTCGGCGGCATCTAACGCGGCGTCTGCATGCCCGTTCGGCGACGCGGGGTCTGGCTGACGACTTCCACACGCCGGATGGAACCGCGCCCCGAAATCGCAGCCGAGGCGGAAACCAGGGCGGCGGACAGGGCGCGTTCGTCGAGGCGAGTCCAGTCGCCGGGGACTGTGAAGGGCGTGCGATGGGCGGCGCGGACCAGGGCGTCGCGGAAGAAGGCTTCCTTGGGCTTGATCTGCTCCATGGTCTTGCCCGCGCCCAGTTCCAGTCGAAGCGCGACGAAGACGTAGTTTCGCAGCCGGCCGCCGTCGATGACCGGCAGGCCCAGCCCGGCGATGCTCAAGGACGCAGGCGCGGCGGGCGCGTCGCTGGAAGCGGAGGCGACGCGCGGCAGGCCGCCCGTGAGGGCAACGGTCCCGGCGGCGATCAGGGTTCTGCGATCCATGACCTTTGGTTAGCCGATGGGGGTTAGGATTCCCTTGCCGCCTCAGCCATGGGTCCAGCCGCGACGCGCCATTTCGATCGGACGGCCGTCATGGATAGCGGTCAGGCCGGCGCCGGACGTCACCTCCCCTATTCGCGTCAATCGAACCAGTCGCTTCTCAGCCTCGCGACGCAGGGCTTCCTCATGGCGGGGATGGGCGGTGAAGGCGATCTCATAGTCGTCGCCGCCGCTGGCCAGGTCTTCCAACGACAGTTGAGCATCGACGCGGTCATCGAACCACGCCTGGGCGGCGGCCGACAGCGGCAGGACGTTCAGGTTGAGGGTGACGCCGACGCCGCTGGCGCGCGCGATGTGGTCCAGGTCCGCCGCCAGACCGTCGGACACATCCACCGATGCGGTCGCGAACTCTCGGACCGCCGGCGCGAAGTCAAGGCGCGGCGTCGGGGTCCGATAGTGGTCGATCAGAGCAGCGAGGCGCACCTCGTCCAGCGACAGTTCGCCCCGCGCCGCCCTCAGACCCAGCAGACCATCGCCGATGGCGCCGGTGACGAAGACCAGATCCCCGACCTGGGCGCCCCGCCGCGACACCGCCGCGCCCGCCGACACCCAGCCCAGCGCGGTCAGGGAGAAGCTGGCCGGTCCCGGCGTCCTGACCGTGTCGCCGCCCAGCAGGGCCACGCCGAACCGGGTCTGATCCTCGGCCAGACCCGCCGCGAAGGCCTCACGCTCAGGCCAACCGCAGCGTTCGGACCAGAAGCAGGACAGCAGATAGCCGAACGGCTCCGCGCCCTTGGCCGCCAGGTCCGACAGGTTGACCCGCAGCAGCTTCCTGGCCACGGTATCCATCGGATCGTCGGGCAGGAAATGCACCCCCTCGACCATGGCGTCCTTGGTCAGGATCAGATCGTGGCCGGGCCGCGACGGCAGCACCGCCACATCGTCCGTCAGCCCCCTCGCCCACTCGGGATGGGCCAGGGGCCGCAGCAGCCTCTCGATCGTCTCGAACTCGCCCGCGACGTCGAGCGCCGGCATTATTTGCGCGTGTCTTTGGCCACGCCGTCCAGCGCGGCGTTGACGAAACGCGCCTCGGCGTCGTCGAAGAAGGCCTTGGCCAGTTCGACATATTCGTCGATCACGACCTCGCGCGGCGTCTCCGGGTGTTTCATCAGCTCCCAGGCGCCGGACCGCAGCAGGGCGCGCAGGGTGGCGTCGATCCGCTCCAGCTTCCAGTTGGAGGCCAGGCGCGCCTTGATGGCGGCGTCGATGTCGCGCTGGCTTTCAATCACGCCGCGCACGATGTCGGCGAAATAGGCCTCGTCGGCTTCGGCCAGGGCCTCGCCCTCTATGTCGGCGTCGAAGCGGAAGTTGGAGAATTCGGTGATCACCGTCTCCACGCCCTCGCCCGCCAGCTCCATCTGATACAGGGCCTGGACGGCGGCGAGGCGCGAGACGGTGCGGGCGCGACGCTGCTTGGACGTCAGATTGGGCTCGGCGCGCTGCCTTTCGGCTTCGGCGAGTTGTTCGAGGACGGCTTTTACGCTGTTCGGTTCGGTCATGCGCCGACGCCTACGCGCAATCGCTTCTTCAAGGCAATCAGTTCCAGACAGGCTTTCGCCGCTCCGCCCCCCTTATCCCCTTCCGAAAGCCGTGCCCGATACCAGGCCTGGTCCTCGTCCTCGGTCGTCAACACGCCGTTGCCGATGGCCAGACCCTTGACCCCCAGGGCCATGATCCCGGCCGCCGACTGATCCGACACGATCTCGAAATGGTAGGTCTCGCCCCGGATGACCGTGCCGAGCGCGACATAGCCGTCATAGCGGGGCGCGGTCGGGAAGCGTCCGGCCTCCTCGGCCATGGCGATGGCGGGCGGGATTTCCAGCGCGCCGGGCACGGTGACCACGTCGAAGTCGGCGCCGCGCGCCTTCAGCGTCTCCTGGGCGCCCTCCAGCAGGGCGTCGGCCAGGTCGTCATAGAACCGGGCCTCGACGATCAGAATACGGGGGGCTTCGCTCACGCCTTTGTCTCTCCATCCATGTCGCGCCAGCCGACGATTCGCAGGCCGTAGCCTTCCAGCGCGGTCGGTTCGGGTCGCGTAGAACTCATCACGATCATGTCCTTGACGCCCAGGTCCAGCAGGATCTGTGCCCCGACGCCGTAAGCCCGCAGCGACCGATCCACCGCCGCCGGCCGGTCCGCCCCCGCCAGCCGCTCGGCCAGAGACGTCAGCGACGGGTCGCGCAGGAAGACGACCACGCCGGGGCCGTCATGGTCGGTGATCTGGCGCAGGGCGCTGGGCACATAGTCCTGACGCGCCTCCACATGCCCTAGCAGGTCGCAGGCGAAATCGACCTGATGCATCCGCACCAGGGTCGGCTTGGACGGGTCGATCCGGCCGTGGACCAGGGCGACATGCTCGGCGTCCTCGATGGTGTTCCTGTAGAGGATCAGGCGGAACGGGCCGCCGTGCACGCTGTCGAACGGGGTGTCCATGATGCGCTCGACGAACCGTTCGGTGCGGCGACGATAGGCGATCAGGTCGGCGATGGTGCCGATCTTGAGACCATGACGTTGGGCGAAGGCGATCAGGTCGGGCATCCGCGCCATTTCCCCGTCGTCCTTGATGATCTCGCAGATCACACCGGCGGGGGTCAGGCCGGCCATGCGGCTGATGTCCACGGCCGCCTCGGTGTGTCCGGCGCGGACCAGAACGCCGCCATCGCGCGCCACCAGGGGGAAGATGTGGCCGGGTGAGACGATGTCGTCCATGCCCTTGGACGCATCGGTCGCCACATGGATGGTGCGCGAGCGGTCGGCGGCGGAGATGCCGGTCGTGACGCCCTCCTTGGCCTCGATGGAGACGGTGAAGGCCGTCTTCATGCTCTCGCGATTGTCGGCGGCCATCGGCGGAAGGCGCAGTTGCTGGGCCCGCTCGGCGGTCAGGGCCAGGCACACTAGTCCGCGCGCCTGGCGGATCATGAAGTTGATCTGATCCGGCGTGGCGAACTGGGCGGGGATGATGATGTCCCCTTCGTTCTCGCGGTCTTCGGCGTCCACCAGTATGTAAGGACGGCCGTTGCGGGCGTCCTCCAGGATGTCCTCGATCGGACTGATCGGGCTGTCGTTCACATTGGCGGCCGGGACTTGCATCATGCCGTCTCCTGCCACCGCGCGAGGTAACGCGCCAGCATGTCGATCTCTAGATTGACTGGATCGCCGACTTTCAGCCCCCCCAGGGTCGTCACCGTCCAGGTGTGGGGGATGATGTTCAGCCAGAAGACCTGCCCCTCGACCGCGTTCACGGTCAGGGATACGCCATCGACGGTGATCGACCCCTTGGCGGCGATATAGCGATGCAGGGGCGACGGCGCCTCGACCGCGATCCGGTGCGATCCGCCCTCCGGCGTGATGGAGACGACACGCCCCAGGCCGTCGACGTGGCCCGAAACCACATGGCCGCCCATCTCGTCGCCCAGTTTCGCCGCCCGTTCAAGGTTGACGCTGTCCCCGGCGGCCCAGGAGCCAAGCGTCGTCTTGGACAGGGTTTCGTTCGACACTTCGACGGCGAACCAGCCGGCGCCCTTCTCCGTCACCGTCAGGCAGCAGCCCGCATGGCTGATGGAGGCCCCCAGGTCGATGCCGGCGGTGTCCCAGGCCGTCTCGATCTCATAGCGCCGGTCGCGATCCGTCGCGAGGACGTCGCGAACGCGGCCGATGTCGGTGACGATGCCGGTGAACATTTGGACGCTGGCCCCTTTCGGACCTGAAAAACACAGTCTGAATAGTCTCAATCGTCTGAAATCGACGTCAGAGACGGACGTAGCGTTCCCACAGATCGTCGCCGACGGGCTCGACGCCCAGGCGACGGAACTTGGGGGCGTCTGACAGCTTTGCAAGAGCCAGGGCGGCCACGCAGGGCCGCCCCTCTCCCCCCAGCAGTATGGCGGCTCGGAACCATTCCAGCGCATCGACGGCGCCGGCGCGCAGGAAGGACGCCGCGACCTGGCCGCCGCCCTCGATCAGAACCGAGGTCGCGCCCGCGTCTTTCAGGGCCTTCAAAACGGCGGGGACGGCCGGACGGCCGTCTTCCGCTTCGACCCGCCGCACCGTGGTCGATCCAATGGCCTGGGGCTGGGCGGCGGTCAGGATCAGTGTGTTGTCGCCGGCCAGCTTCGCTGTCGCTGGCGTCCGCAGTCGGCTGTCCAGCACGACCCGCAGCGGTTGGTCCACGCTCCGGCCCGGCAGGCGGGCGGTCAGTTCGGGGTCGTCGTGCAGCACTGTCTCGACGCCGACAAGAATGGCGTCGTGGGCCGCGCGCAGTCTGTGGCCCTCCAGTCGCGCCGCCTCGCCGGTGATCCACTGGCTCTCGCCCGAGGCCGTGGCGATCCGCCCGTCCAAGGAGGTCGCCAGTTTCAGCGTGACCCGCATCAGACCTTGCCGGTCGGCTCGTCCAGGCCCTCGTCGCCCAGGAATTTGGCGAAGTCGCCGGTGTGGCGGAAGTCCTTGTAGACCGAGGCGTAGCGGACATAGGCGACCTCATCCACGCCCTTCAGCGCCTTCATGATGAAGTCGCCGACGGTGCTGGACGGGATTTCGGTTTCGCCCAGGCTCTCCAACTGGCGCACGATCCGGTTGACCATCTGCTCGACCTGATCGGCCTGGACAGGGCGTTTACGCAGGGCCACGCCCAGCGACCGTTCCAGCTTGTCGCGTTCGAACGGCGTGCGCCGGCCGTTGCGCTTCAGAATGACCAGTTCGCGCAACTGCACCCGTTCGAAGGTGGTGAAGCGCCCGTTGCAGTTGGGGCAGGACCGGCGGCGGCGAATCGCCGAGCCGTCGTCCGACGGTCGGCTATCCTTGACCTGCGTATCCTGATGACCGCAAAAAGGGCACTTCATCAGCGATTTACCCGTAGATCGGGAAGCGGTGCGTCAACTCTCGCACCTGGGCCGCGACGCCCGCAACTACAGCCGGATCGGCCTCGTCGCCGCCGTTCATCGAGGAGACGACGTCGGCGATCCAGTGACCGATCTGTTTGAACTCGTCCTCGCCGAAGCCGCGCGTGGTGCCGGCCGGGGTGCCCAGGCGGACGCCCGAGGTGACGGTGAAGGGCGCGGTGTCGAACGGCACGCCGTTCTTGTTGCAGGTCATCAGCGCTTTTTCGAGTTCGTGCTCGGTCGCCTTGCCGGTCACGCCCTTGGGCCGCAGATCGACCAGGGCCAGGTGGCTGTCGGTGCCGCCCGAGACAATGGCCAGGCCGCGCTCGATCAGCACGCCGGACAGGGCCTGGGCGTTCTTGACGACCTGTTGGGCATAGAGCTTGAACTCCGGCTTCAGCGCCTCGCCGAAGGCCACGGCCTTGCCGGCGATGACGTGTTCCAGCGGGCCGCCTTGCAGGCCGGGGAAGACGGCCGAATTGATCTTCTTGCCCAGGTCCGCGTCGTTGGACAGGATCATGCCGCCGCGCGGGCCGCGCAGGGTCTTGTGCGTGGTGGTGGTGACGACATGGGCGTGCGGGATCGGGTCGGGATAGGCGCCGCCCGCGACCAAACCGGCATAGTGGGCCATGTCCACCATCAGATAGGCGCCCACGCTGTCGGCGATCTCGCGGAAGCGTTTGAAGTCGATATGACGGCTATAGGCCGAGGCGCCGGCCAGGATCAGCTTGGGCTTCTCGCGCTCGGCCATTTCGGCCACGTGGTCGTAGTCGATCAGGTGGGTGTCCTCGCGCACCTTGTAGGTGACGGGGCGGAACCACTTGCCCGACTGATTGGCCGGCGAACCGTGCGTCAGGTGTCCGCCGCAGGCCAGATCCATGCCCAGGAAGGTGTCGCCGGGTTGCAGCAGGGTGAAGAAGACCGCCTGGTTGGCCTGGGCGCCCGAGTGGGGCTGGACATTGGCGAAGGCCGCGCCGAACAGTTTCTTCGCCCGCTCGCGCGCCAGATCCTCGGTGACGTCGACGAACTCGCAGCCGCCGTAATAACGGCGACCGGGATAGCCTTCCGCGTATTTGTTGGTCAGGACAGAGCCTTGCGCGTCCAGCACCGCCTGGGAGACGATGTTCTCGGAAGCGATCAATTCGATCTGTTCGCGCTGGCGGCCCAGTTCGCCCTGGATGCCCTTGAAGACGTCCGGGTCGGCGTCAGCGAGCGTCTTGGTGAAATAGGCGTCGTGAGTGAAGGCCGTCACGCTGAAATCCCCGCAAATCAGAAGCTGGCCTATCTATCCCCAGCCGCGCGCGACCACAACATCTTGTGGCGCGGCGTTCAATGAATGGCCTGCGCCCGCTAGACTGTCGAAGTCTGTGGCGCCCGCCACTCGCGCCGAAGCGCGCCATAGACCACCATGTCGCACAGCCCCTTGTGGGTCGTCTCGTGCTCCCTCAGACAGCCCTCCCGCACTAGGCCGAGGCTTTCGGCCAGAGCGATGGACGCGACATTCTCGGCGTCGATTTCCGCATAGACCCGTCGGCGGCCCTCACGCTCGAAAAGATAGGAAATCAGGGCAGTCATACACTCCTTGGCCGCCCCACGACCCTGATGGTCGATGACCGTGACATAGCCGACTTCGAACACGCCCTCGTCTCGACCGGGAAAGGCGACGTATCGACCGGCGACGGCCCCTGTGGTTCGATCCACGGCGATCCAGCTGCGGCCTGGCCATGTCGGATCGGTCAGCCAGTCCGCCAGTTCCGCCTCGCTGCCGAACGCGCCGCGCGACATGTAGAGACACTGGGCGTCGTCGGATAGGGTGGGAAACAGCGCCGTTGCGTCCTGGCGAACCAGCTTCCGCATTTCGAAACGGGGTGTGTCGAGGGTGGGCGTATCAAGCATCGTCGTATCCCAAGCAGCGAGCGTGACACGGTCTACCTCGCCAAGGCGCGTCGCAACTTGGCGATCGCCACCCGTTCGACGGACTTCGGCTCGTTCACCGGGCCCATGGCGCTGACCTCGCGGCCGGTGGCGACGTGGATGGCCGAGCATTTGACGTAGGGGCCGTTGCGCGTGAACTCGACGATGACATCGCCGAGGTCGTCGCCGATCGTCATGCGGCGACGGGTCGGCGCGCCACGTTGCAGTGGGCGAACAGCTTGTCCATCGCCTGGACCAGATGGTCCATCATCGCGTCGGTGTGGTTCGGCGAGGGCGTGAAGCGCAGGCGCTCGGTCCCCTTGGGCACGGTCGGATAGTTGATCGGCTGAACATAGACGCCGTACTCGTCCAGCAGCATGTCCGAGATCATCTTGCAGTGAACCGGATCGCCGACGTGCACGGGCACGATGTGGCTCTCGCTGTCCATCACAGGAATGCCGGCGGCGGCGAAGCGGGCCTTGAGCGTCGCGGCGCGTTCCTGATGTTTTTCACGCAGTTCCGGGTGGCTCTTCAGGTGACGCACCGAGGCCAGCGCCCCCGCCGTCAGGGCGGGCGGCAGGCTGGTGGTGAAGATGAAGCCCGAGGCCCAGCTGCGAACCGCATCTACGATCACGGCGTCGGCGGCGATATAGCCGCCCATCACGCCGATGGCCTTGCCCAGGGTGCATTCGATGATGTCGATCTGGTCCAGCACGCCGTCGCGTTCGGCCACGCCCGCGCCGGTCGCGCCATACAGGCCCACGGCATGGACCTCGTCCAGATAGGTCATCGCGCCGTATTTCCGGGCCAGGGCGAGGGTGCCGGCCAGGTCGGCGATGTCGCCGTCCATTGAATAGACGCTCTCGAAGGCGATCAGCTTGGGCGCCTCGGCGGGCGCGGCGGCCAGCAGGCTCTCCAGATGCGCCAAGTCGTTGTGCGTGAACACATGACGCTCGCCCCCGCCATGACGGATGCCGGCGATCATGGAGGCGTGGTTCAGCGAGTCGGAAAAGACGATCAGGCCCGGCAGGATCTTCTGAAGCGTCGACAGCGTCGCCTCATTGCCCACATAGCCCGAGGTGAACAGCAGCGCCGCCTCCTTCTGGTGCCAGTCGGCCAGCTCGGCCTCCAGGTCGACCGCCGATCGGGTCGTGCCGGAAATGTTGCGGGTGCCGCCGGCGCCGGCGCCCACGGCGTCGATCTCTTCGTGCATGGCCGACAGAACCGCGTCGTGCTGGCCCATGCCGAGGTAGTCGTTGGAGCACCAGATAACGACGTCCTGTTCGGACCCGTCCTCACGGCGACGCACGGCGAGCGGGAACTGACCGCGCACGCGCTTGAGATCGGCGAAGACGCGATAGCGTCCTTCGCTGCGAACCTGCTCCACGGAGCGGCTGAAGGCGGCCTTGTAATCGAACAACGCGGGGGTCTTTCGCTTATGGCGACGGCTGAGCGTTTTCTGCTCTCCCCGCGCCGCCTTGTCCATGTCCGCGACATGGACAAAACGACCCAAACCGTTAATTGATAACGGTTCTCACTAATCTGAACGGATCAGCCCGGCTTGCGGAAGCGATAGACGAACTGGTCGGTCCTGCCCCGAATCTTCTCGTCGAAGACATTCAGGCTGTGATCGTCGGCCGGGTTGGCGACGGCTGTGCTTTCGCCTTCATAGACGAAGCCGGCCGCCTGGACCTCGCGCTTCAGATAGTCGCCCTCGATCCGGTGCAGGGTCTGGACCGCCGAGATGCCGGTCCCCGGCGCCGCCTGGTGGTCGATCAGGATGTAGCGGCCGCCCGGCTTCAGCGCGGCGAAGGCGGCGGCGTTCATCCGGGCGACGTCGGTGTTGAAACCGGGGATGTGGAAGTCGTGGTACTCCTGGCTCATGAAGATCATGTCCAGCGGCTCGGCGAAGGTCATGGAGTCCAACAGGCCGTTGACCCGCGTCACGTTCGGATAGGCGGCGGCCAGGGCGTCGGCGCCCGCGTTTTCGCGCGCCATCGTCCGCTCGGGCACGAAGGCGTAGACGCGGCCGGTCGGGCCGACGACGTCGGAGAAGAGGCGGGTGAAATAGCCGGCGCCTGGTCGGATGTCGGCGACCTTGTCGCCGGGCGCCACCTGGGCGAAGGCCAGCATCTCGGCCGGATGACGCAGCGCATCGCGCGCCACCTCTTCGGCGGGACGCCTGGGGTCGGCGACGGTCTCGGCGTACAGATCGGCATAGCCTGCCGGTTCGGCGTCAGCCGCTGCCTGATCTGCCCTCAAGGCGTAATCCGAAGCCGATCTGACGACCGTGCGCTCCCCACCGTCCGAGTCGATGATGATACAGCCGGATAGGCCCGCCGCCAAAGCCAAGGCCGTTGCGCCCGCCGCCAATTTCCAGATCATCGCCGTCTCCCTTGATTGTCGCGATAGGCCCGCATTTCACCGATCCGCGCAAGCGGCGATCACGACCGAAACGATCCGACGCATCTCGCGATTTGCGCCGTTCGCCCTGCGGCGCTAGTCCCACGCCAGATTTCGCAAGGTCACGCCATGCTTCCGTATCAGCTCGCCCCCTTCCCGCTCGCCCGGCCGCGTCGCCTGCGCGCCAGCCCATGGGTGCGCCGCCTGGTCGCCGAAACCACCCTGACGCCGGCCGATCTGATCTGGCCGCTGATCGTCCATGACGGGGCCGATGATCGTGTTCCGGTCGCCTCCATGCCCGGCGTGTTCCGCCTGTCGCCAAAGGCCGCCGCCGCCGTCGCCGTCGAAGCCCGCGACCTGGGCATTCCGATGATCGCCCTGTTCCCGAACGTAGACGGCGCCATCAAGGATGCGGTGGGAACCGGCGCGACCGACCCCGACGGCCTGATCCCCGATTGCATCAGGGCGATCAAGGATGCGGCGCCCGAGATCGGCGTCATGACCGACGTGGCGCTGGACTGCTACACCGACCACGGCCACGACGGGGTGATGGAGGGCGAGCGGATCGTCAACGACGCCTCGCTGGACCGTCTGGCCGAACAGGCCTTCATCCACGCCCACGCCGGAGCCGACGTCGTGGCGCCCTCCGACATGATGGACGGGCGCATCCAGGCGGTACGCGAGGCGCTGGAGGCCAATGGATTTCAGGACACGCTGATCCTGTCCTACGCGGCCAAGTTCGCCTCGGCCTTCTATGGTCCCTACCGCGACGCCGTGGGGTCGTCCGCCATGCTGAAGGGCGACAAGAAGACCTATCAGATGGACTACGCCAACTCCGACGAGGCGCTGAAGGAGGTGGCCATGGACTTGTCGGAAGGCGCCGATGCGGTGATGGTCAAGCCGGGGATGCCCTATCTGGACATCGTGCGCCGGGTGTCCGAGACCTTCCGCGTACCCACCTTCGCCTATCAAGTGTCGGGCGAGTATGCGATGATGCAGGCCTCCATCGCCAATGGCTGGCTGGATCAGGACCGCGCGATCCTCGAGACGCTGCACGGGTTCAAGCGCGCGGGCTGCGCGGGCGTCCTGACCTATTTCGCACCCCAGGCCGCGCGGCTGCTGGGCTGATGGGAGTAGAGATCCGGCCGATCACGGATGCCGAGTGGCCGGGCCTTTGGCCGATCATCAAGGCCGTCACCCGCGCAGGCGAGACCTATACCTATCCATTGGACATGGACGAGGCGCAGGCGCGCGACATGTGGACGCCGCGCGCGCCGGGCGGAACCTTGGTGGCGGTCGAAGACGGTCGGGTGCTGGGCGCCGCCAAGATCGTCCCGAACCAGCAGGGAAACGGCGCCCACGTCGCCAACGGCAGCTTCATGGTCGCGCGCCAGGCGCGCGGACGCGGCGTGGCCCGCGCCCTG